>QNCA01000208.1 GCA_003644325.1 Planctomycetota bacterium | reverse complement strand
GGAAGACCCGCAGAGAGGTCGCGCGGGAATTTTTTGAAAACAGCATCCGGCACGGGAGGCTGCTGCATGCCTACATCCTGCTCGGTCCGGAAGGCTCCGGCAAGGTGGCCTTCTCCCTTGAACTGGCGAAGATGCTGCTGTGTGAAAGCGGCTGCAAGCCGGGCGCCGCGGCGTGCGCGGTCTGCAAGCGGATTGAATCCGGCAACCACCCCGACGTCTGGCTGATTACGCCTACCTCCGCCAGTGGCAGGGTACTCATAAGCGACACGCGCGAGATGCGTCGGCAAGCCTACATGGCCCGCTTTAGCGGACGCTACAGGGTATTCATCGTGGACCGGGCCGACCGCATGAGCGAAGCCGCGCAGAACCAGGTGCTGAAAGTGCTCGAGGAGCCGCCTCCAAATACCATAATATTGCTCCTGACGGCCGGCCTGGCGGGCCTGCTGGAGACCGTTCTGTCCAGGTGTGCCGTCATCAGGCTGGGCGGGATGAGCCCGGAGGCGATACGGTCGGAGATGGGCAGCCGGGGCGATTACACCGCCGGGGATATCGCGTGGGCGGCGCGGTTCAGCCGCGGCAGTTACTCCCGCGCCGACAGGCTCCTCAGGGCCGGCGCGGGCGAATTCAACGACCTCGTGGCCGGGGCCGTCCTCAGCGACGCGGCCGATGCCGACATGGCGCTGGCGGATATCCTCAGGGGCTTTTCCGCCTCCGGCGAGAACACCCAGGAGCGCAGGGTCCTGGCGGCGGAAGGTTTTGGCGTGACCGCGATTCTGTTCAGGGACGCCCTCGCGGTTAAACTGGACATCAATGCGTCGAATTTGTATAATGTAAACGCATCGGGTGATACTGGAACAGTCACGCCCGCCGGAAGCGTTTGCCGGCTGTCCCGGCTTTTCACGGCGGAGGACATACTGGACCTTCTGCTGATAATAGCGGACATGCAGCGGAGGGTCAGCCAGAACCTGAACATTGACTTGTTGTGCGACTGCCTGGCACAGGAGGTCTTCAGCCGCAGGATGAATGTAATGCCATGAACATGGTGACGGCACGATACAGCGATATACGCCTCGTCGGTCAATTCCTGTGCGACAGGGATGATATAAAACGGCACGAGAAGGTGGTGTTGCGCACGGACCGCGGCACGGAAATCGGGATTGTCCTGTCGGAGCCCGTACCCTACGTTTCGCCTGCCGGGTACGCTCCGCCGGAGCAGCCCGCGCAGAGCGCCCCCCCGGCGGATTTCGCTGATACGGAACCTGCCGACGCGTCCGGCGAGGGGCAAGACGAATCCGGCCAAGCCGATGCGGGTCCGACATCCGGCAAGGTTCTGCGCAAGGCCACACCCGAAGACCTGCGGACGATGCGGGATATCCGCCTGACGACATCCCCCGCCGAGGCGAAATACTGCCGGAACAAGATTCGTGAACTCGGTCTGCCCATGAAACTGGTGCATGTGGAGCACATGCTGGGCGGCGAAAAAATCATCTTCTATTTTCTGGCCGACGGCCGGGTGGACTTCCGCGAACTGGTCAAGGACCTCGCGCGGGAGTATCGCACGCGCATCGAGATGAAACAGATAGGCGTGCGCGACGAGGCGCGGCTGCTCGGCGACAGGGAGCACTGCGGCATGGAGCTGTGCTGTCGCGCGTTCCTGAAGAACTTCGAGCCGATAACGATGAAGATGGCCAAGAACCAGAAGGCCACGCTCGACCCTTCAAAGATATCCGGCCACTGCGGCAGGCTGATGTGCTGCCTGCGCTACGAGAACGAGACGTACGCCGAGTACAAGAGAAAACTCCCCAAAAAAGGCAGCCGCGTAATCACGACCAAGGGTACCGGGGAGGTCATAAACTACGACATCCTCTCGCAAACCGTTACGATAGAGACCGACGAAAGGCGCAGGCTCGTCGTGCCGGTCGGGGACGTAACCGGCCGCGATACGTCCGACAGGAAACAACAAAAGTCACAGCGGCAGTCGCATAAAAAGACCACATCTCTGAAAGGAAAGAGGAACTCCGCCAACCGGCGGTAGAGCGGCGTGAATTCGTTTAATACTCAAGTTGACCGAGTTTTTGTTAACATTCTCAAGTTGACTGAGTTTTTGTTAACCTCGGTGACTGTCACCAATTACGGAGCCGTTCCGCCCTTGTCGGAACGGATCGTAGATTGGTGACTGCCACCGTAAGGCCCGGCAAAATGGAAACTTATAGTCAAACATCCGGCATTGCCCGGAAAAAGTCAGTCAACTTGAATAAGTGACTCAAAGTTGACTTGTGAGGACGTTATGGCTGATAAGACGTCGGAAAATTTTGCCGCAGTTCACGAGGACGGCTTACCCAGGGGTTACGAAGCAAAGATCCGCAGGATTATCAGGCGGGACCCGCGGTATGCCTACGAGGCCTATCTCTTTGTGTTCGACGCGCTGGAATATACGCAGAGGATGGTCATTCAAACGCGCAGGCCGCAAGGGCCCATCTTCCACGTCAGCGGGCGGGAACTCTTGGAGGGCATACGGCGCATGGCCATAAAGCAGTTCGGACTCATGGCCAAAACCGTCTTCGAAAACTGGGGCGTCCGCTGCACCGAGGATTTCGGACGAATCGTGTTCAACCTGGTCGATGGCGGCCTGATGAGGAAAACCGAGTCCGACACCATCGAGGATTTCAAGGACGTGTACGATTTCGCCGCCGCCTTCGACGGCGAAGCCCAGCAACGCAGGGCCTGGCATCTGCACGAATGAAAAAAGTAGGCGGTAGGAAAGGACAAACCCGTTTCAGGTTTCAGGCATTGCTCTGACACTTTGAACCTTTGCATCTCTGAACCTCTGAACCTCTGAAACTACCGACTACTTTGTCACTTTGTTACTGAACAAATAACCTCTCCGCTATCTGCACCGCGTTCAGCGCCGCGCCCTTCAAAAGGTTATCCGACACTATCCACATGTTCAGGCCGGACCTCACGGTGAAGTCCCTGCGTATCCTCCCGACGAACGTGCGCTCGTCGCCGTCGGCCTCCGTCGCAAGGGGATAGCCGTTATTCGCGGGGTCGTCGATGACGCACACCCCCGGGAAATCCGCGAGTATCCTGCGCGCCTCGTCCGGCGAAATATCCTTTTCGAACTCCACGTTCACCGACTCGCAATGTCCCCGGTACACCGGCACCCGCGCGGTCGTCGCCGTCACCGCAATCGAATCGTCCTCCATTATCTTCTGCGTCTCGTTCACCATCTTCATCTCTTCCTTCGTGTAGCCGTTCCGCTCAAAGGCGTCGATGTGCGGCAGGACGTTGAACGCTATCCGGTGCGGGAAGACATCGCACTCGACGGGCCGGTTTTCGAGACAGGCCTTCGTCTGTTCGGTCAGTTCCGCGATGGCGCGCCGTCCCGCGCCCGATACCGCCTGGTACGTCGAGACAACCACGCGCCTGATGCGCGCCGCGTCGTGCAGCGGCTTGAGCGCCTGAACCATCTGTATCGTGGAGCAGTTCGGGTTGGCGATTATGCCTCTGTGCGCCTTGATTGCATGGGCGTTGACCTCGGGCACCACCAGCGGCACGTCGGCATCCATGCGAAATGCGGAACTGTTGTCGATGACCACGGCGCCTTTCCCGACGAATAAGTGCGCGTATTGCCTGCTCCTGTCGGCCCCCGCCGAGAACAGCGCAATATCGACGGCCGGTATGTTGTCCTCGGACAGCGCTTCGACCGGGACCGCCTGGCCGCGGAAATTCACCGTCCTGTTCCGCGAGCGCTCCGAGGCTATCGGCACCAGCCGCTTCACGGGGAACCTCCTGCGTTCAAGCGTCCTTACCATCTCCATGCCCACCGCGCCCGTGGCGCCGACGACCGCAACTGTCTTTTCCATCACTGCCCTCGCGAACCCGGAAACAAAATTAAAACGCGCAAAAATACAAGAACAGATTATATCCCCTGCTCTCTTTTCCGCAAGGTGGAGTTTGCCCGGCCGTGGAGCGCTGAGGAGCGGCGCGACGATGCGCGGAGTCGCAGAGAAAAATCAACAGGGACTGGATCGCCTGTCCCGAGCAAAGCGCGGGGGACAAAATCTGATATCCATTCAAACCGCCAAGGACGCCAAGGACACCAAGAGAAATAGCCTCAGATAAACGCAGATAAACGCAGATTGAAACAGGGATTTTGACCTGCCCCCCCGAAAGGGGGGGTAGTTACTCCCCTTGTGTGATTGATACGTAAAATATTGGAACTATTCTGACGGTTCGGTCTCGGAAGGTTGCGACGCTTTCTCACCGCTTGTTTCCCGCTCAGGATTTTCAGGCTCTTTCT
>QNCA01000207.1 GCA_003644325.1 Planctomycetota bacterium | reverse complement strand
TTTCCTTCTCCATACCGCTCAATTAGTTTCCGTTTGCCCTTACCCTTTGCCCCTTGAAAGATGACTGCCCCTTGAAAGATGACTATCACCATTACCCGTTCGGATCCTGACGGGTCCTCAGGGCGAGGACCCGGAACGGGCGGAGCGCAGGCCCCCGACGACGCAGTCGGGGCCTGCTCGTAGATGGCGACAGTCACCTTTCCGAACATTACGGTGACAGTCATTAATCTACGATCCGCACCCCCGATTCCATCGGGGGAACGGCTCCGTAATTAGTGACAGTCACCGAAGTTTGCCCGCATCGCTTCACTTATCGGACAAGCCTTCGTGGCGAGGAATGCGGACTATCCGCGCGCGGTTTGTATTTGCAAAGGTGTAAATTTTCACCCCGCATTTTCCGATAAGACACTGCCCTGAACGATTCCAGGGCAATCGAAAGGATTCGAAGCATAAAATCCGCAATGGAGTGCAAAAGTGAAACGAATTCCCGTCGAAAACATCCTCGAAGATTTCACCCACGCCGTCACCGGCGGGGACGAGAAGGCGGCATGGAACGCGGCAAATCGCGCCCTGGGCGACGGTCTGTCCGTGGTGGAAGTGTGCGAGCATATAATACTGCCATCCCTTGCGTCCTTCACGGCGGGTACGCCGGGCGCGGCCCGTCCCTGTGAAGACGGGCGCGTAATCGAGATTTTTGAACGGATAATCGACAGGCTTCACCCGCACCTGCCGTTCCGCGCCGGTCGCCGGCCCTGTGCGCTGGTGTGGGTCCTTGCCGCCGCCGCCGCAGAGCGCGCCATCTCGGAAATCCGCGCGCGCCTGCTCGCCGACCTGCTGGGAATCGACGGATGGCAGGTGCCTCGAATCAAGACCGACAGCCAGCCCATGGGTGAGGGCGCCGCGCCGGAAGCGATAATCGTTCTCCCCGCGCCGGCCGTCACCGAGAGTGAAATCCGCAAGGCGCTGGCCGCCGCGATAGGGGACTTCCGGCAAACCCGCACAATCATCATCGGCAACCTGGAACAACGGTCGCTGCAGGAATTGAACGCGCTGTCCGTCCCCGATGAATACCAGGCTCGGATGGCGCTCAAGGAGGTTTTTGCCGCGGAGATCAGCGGCGTTTCGCGCCTCCCGGCGGCTGCGCTCCTGCCGAACCAACTGTCGGCATTGTTCGAGTCATCCGACGTGCTGCTCTGCATCCTTGACGAGAAGCAGCGCATCGTGACGGCGAACCGCATCGCCAGGGACGAGTTCGGCTTCTGCGTGGGGGAGCCGGTGACGCAGTATCTCGACGCCGGCAGCCGCGACATTTTCGAGGCGCTATTGCGCGGCAACGGCGGCGCCGCGACACAACTGGTGGAGGTGGGGCTGCTCCGGCACGGCCGGAACTACCTGGCGGAGATATTGCTGCTGCCATGCGGCGAAAACCGCGCCATGCTCGCCTATCCCAAACAGGAGGAGGTCGAGCGGCTGACCAAGATATTAAACAATTACAACCGGGAGATCAACAAACTCAACGGCGACCTGCGGGAGGTGCGCGGCCAGTTGCGGCTTCAGTCCAACGCCCTCGACGCGGCGAACGCTCAACTGGGCGCCGCCTACGAGGAACTGAACGCCTCTCGCCTTGAGGACCCGCTCACCGGGGCGTTCAACAAACGCTACTACATGGTCAACCTGGTCAACGAGATAAACCGCGCCCGCCGCTACCAGCGCAGCCTGGGATTCCTCCTCATCGACGTTGACGATTTCCAAAAGATCAACAAGCGCTACGGCTATCCCGCCGGTGACGAAGTGCTGCGACGGATTGTAGAGATAATCTCCGGGCACATCCGCAACGGTATCGACTGGATTGCGCGTGTCGGCGACGAGGAGTTCGTGGTGGTCCTGCCCGAGACCAACATGGAGGGATGCCTGCGGGTCGGCGAAAAACTGCGCGCCCTTGTGGCATCCTCCACGGTCGAATTCGACAAGCGCCACATTTTGGTGACTATAAGCGTGGGCGGAGCGTCGTACGATGCGTTGCAGGACGTGCCGCTGTCATTTCAGGAACTCACCAACCGGGCCGACCAGGCGCTGGGGCGCGCCCGAGAGGCCGGTCCCAACAACCAGCGCATCGAACCCATCGAGTAGAACAGACTTCGGTGACTGTCACCAATTACCCAAGTTGACTGACTTTTGCCAACCTCGATGACTGTCACCGCGAGGCGATGTTATTCGGATAGGCGCTGAACAGAAAAAGGAGGTGAACCCTTTTCCTGTTATTTTGGAGTTGATGCCGTGATGCCGAGGACGTCGTGCATGGTGTAGAGGCCGGGGGGCTTTCCGGCGATGAACTTCGCCGCGAGGAGCGCCCCGCGCGCGAAACCTTCGCGCGAGTGGGCGCGGTGGGTTATCTCGAGTCGCTCGCCCAGGGTCGTGAATGTCACGGTGTGGTCGCCGACGATGTCGCCTGCGCGCACGGCATGGACGCCTATCTCGCCGGGTTTTCGCCCGCCGACCATGCCCTCGCGCCCGCACACAACGGCGGGCTTCTTCGCGCCGCGGCCCTCCACAACTATTTCCACCAGACGCTTCGCGGTGCCGCTGGGCGCGTCCTTCTTGAAGCGGTGGTGAGCCTCGACTATCTCCACGTCGTAGCGGTTGTCAAGCAACTCCGCCGCACGACGGGTCAGTTCAAACATCACGTTTACTCCCACCGACATGTTGGGGGCGAGGACAATCGGTATCATCTTTGCCGCATCCTCTATTGCCGCGTGCTGTTCCCGCGAATGTCCCGTGGTGCCTATGACGAGGGCCGTGTTGCTTTCGGGGCAGGTCCACAGCGCATTCATCGTGGCGTCGGGCGTGGTGAAATCGATTAGAACGTCTATGTTCTCTTTTATGCTTTGCGTGACTTTCACGCCCGTTTCCCCGCCCCCGGCTAGTGTGCCCAGGTCCACTCCCAAGTCCCCGTGGCCGGGATGTTCCAACCCTGCGGCGACTTCGATTTCCTCGTCTTGAAACGCCAGTCCCAGGATCATCCTCCCCATGCGTCCGCACACGCCGTTCACTGCAATCTTTATCATACCAACCTCCGCGATACAGAAGAGAATCTTGCATAAGGAGGCTACCAAATGCGTCGTGTGCCGTCAACATTTCGCTCTTTCAGGGGAGCATCCCGGAGCCCTCGCTCCTGAAAGAATAGGGTGGAAAAATAGGGTCAGGTTCTATTTTTCATTCCCACTTTATTGCTTATGCCGCATGGAGATAAAATGGGGACAGACCTGCCTGAAATAGGACCAAGTCCTATTTTTTGGGGTGGCGGTGGCGGCGGGTTTGTTGAAGGAAGAGTCGCTTCAGGATGTTCTCTCGAAGGTCAGCATGCCGTCAGGCGGGCGGAATTTGTGGGACAAGTCGCCTTCGAATACGGCCTTCAACAAAGGCGCGCGGTCAAAGTAAAGTGTTCACCTTGTCTCGTTAAACGGGACAAATGCCCTATGGCCTTAAGTTCCTGGTATTGGGTTAGGCCACCATTACCCGGTGGACCATGCCCCGTCCGAGGATAAAGCGCGTCTCCTTGACGGCGATGGTCATTGGTCCTGAAATGTTGTTGGAGACGACGGTGATCTCCGTACCGGGCAACAGGCCCATTGCCGAAAGCCTCTGCCTTATGCCGCGCCCACCACGGACGTCCACAAGGCGTACGCACTCACCCGGAATTGTCATGCTTAGTGGTCTTACGGGCTTATTTGGGCTCATGGTTGTTCGATTCATTAAACTTGTATAGGACATGGTGCCGACTCTTTCTGCTCATTGTGCTTCCGTCGAAAAGCGTGCTTGTGCGCCGAAGCACGCTCGCACGGGGCACATAAGCCGTGATGTTCACGCCTGTACCTACGGGCAGGCTGGGTCAGTACCCGGCGAGCCCGTTCATGTTTATCTCCTTTCTGAGCAAGTCTTTGCGCAAGTTGACCGACTTTTGGGAATACTTGCCCTTGTCGCATAAACCACTATTTCCTCAAGTTGACTGAGTTTTTGTTAACCTTGGTGACTGTCACCGTAAGGTGTTGTGAAACAGCCGATTATAATCAAGCACCCACCATCATTCAGAAAAAGTCAGTCAACTTGAGTATTTCACAATATCTTTCGGCCACAACCGTTCTGCCGCAGGCGAATCAGCCTGTGATACTGAGACTCGATTTCACCAAGAGCATAATACCACACCTTTCCCGTCTTGTCAAGCGGAATTTCTTTCGAGGCTGGGAAGGACCCCGGACATCGTACCCCCTTTGGTCTGCGCGCAATGAGCAGGGGGACGATGAAACTGGTGCGCGACCATCTGC
>QNCA01000206.1 GCA_003644325.1 Planctomycetota bacterium | reverse complement strand
GCCACCAATCTACGATCCGTTCCGACAAGGGCGGAACGGCTCCGTAATCGGTGACAGTCACCGAGGTTAACAAAAAGTCAGTCAACTTGAGCCCGTTACCTTATCTTCAAAGTGGCAAGGCTTAACAGGACGAATATGGCCGAGAGCAGCCAGAAGCGTACCGTCACCTGCGTTTCACTCCAGCCTTTCTTCTGGTAGTGGTAGTGGAGCGGCGCTATGAGAAAGATGCGCTTCCCTGTACGCTTGAAGTAGCCGACCTGAAGCAGTACCGAGAGGGCCTCCATGACGAACACGCCGCCGGCGATGAACAGGACGAGTTCGTGCTTGAGCACGACGGCGACGTAGCCGACTGCGCCGCCCAGCGCCAGCGCGCCGACGTCCCCCATGAACACTTGCGCCGGATGGCAGTTGTGCCAGAGGAACCCCAGCGCCGCGCCGACCAGCGCCGCGCAGAATACCGTCAACTCGCAACTGCCGGGCACATACGTGATGTTGAGGTAGGCCGAGTAGTCCGGCCTGCCGACGACGTAGCAGAAGACAACGAACCCCAGCCCGACGATAATCATGCACCCCGTGGCCAGGCCGTCCATGCCGTCCGTCAGGTTCACGGCGTTTGAACTGCCGGCAACGACGACCATCACAAGCAAAATGTAAAAGATCCCCAGATAGATTCCGGCGTTCTTGAGAAACGGGAACATCAGGAAGCCGGTCTTTTCATATCCGTTTTGCGACGCGTAACTCAGCAACAGCAGGCCCAGCACCACGCCCAGCAGCAGTTGCAGGCCGAACTTCACCTTCATCTTCAGGCCGTTGCTCTCCGGGCGCTTCAGTTTTATCCAGTCGTCCGCAAGACCCACCAGCCCCAGGAAGAGCACGACGAAAATGCCCATTACCACGTAATAGTGGTCCAGCCTGCCCCAGATGAGCGTCGAGACGATGACCGAGGCGACCATGAGCATGCCGCCCATCGTGGGAACGTTCTTCTTCCTGTTGTTGAAATCCTTGAGAACGTCGGGGTTCTTCTCGACCTGTTCGTGAATCCCCCATCTCGCAAGCAACCGAATGACCCACGGTCCGAGCAAGAGGCATACGACAAACGCCGTAACGGCGCCGCCGACCGTACGAAAACTGACGTACCCGAAAAGTCTGAACGGGTTGAGTCCGAATATTCTCGCGTTACCGAGTTGTTCATACAGAATGACATACAGCATCCTGCACCCTGTTTCGATTCAAAGGCTTCAGCAGGCGGGGCTTCAGCGCCTCGATGAGCCGTTCCAGTTTAATGTGCCGGGAGGCCTTGAGAAGCAGGACATCCCCCGGCCGCAAGAGATCCTCGAGCCTGTCCAGCGCCTCGCGGAAATCCGCGAAGTGCGCCGTTTGAATCCGCTTTCCGTTCTCGCCCGCCGCCTGGCTTATGTGCCGCGCGTCCCGCCCGATGGTAAAGACGCAGTCCACATCGCTGGCCAGGATCGCCTTGCCGATGGAGCGATGAATGCCGCGCGACTCCCGGCCCAGTTCCGCCATGTCGCCCAGGACCAGCACCTTCCGGCCGCTGCAATGGCAGCCGTCGAGAAACGCCACCGCCGCACCGACCGAAAACGGGTTGGCGTTGTAGGCGTCATTGATGATGGTCACCCCCGCGACGCGTTCCTTTTGCAGCCGCATGGGCGGCGCGCTGAATGAGGCCAGGCGCCGCCCGACCTCCTCCATGCCCGCTCCCAGGCTCGTCGCCGCGGCAATCGCCGCCAGCGCATTGGATACGTTGTGCTTGCCCAGAACGGGCATCGTTATCTCCCGGGCGCCGTTCAACAGGAAGCGCACCATATCCGGCATCTGCTCTATCTCCTCGGCGTACCAGTCGCATCCCGGCGAGAAACCGACGGTCACTATGCGGCACGGAGCGACCTGGCGCATGTAGTCAAACCACGGGTCCTCGCGGTTGAGTATCGCGACGCCGCCGCGCGGAAGTTCGCGAATAAGGTCCGCCTTCTCCTTGGCGACTCCCTCGGCGCTCCTTAGGCCCTTAAGGTGTGTCCGCGAAACGTTGGTCACTATGCCGATGTCCGGTTTCGACACGGCGGCGAGCGCCTTGATTTCGCCGGGGCTGTTCGTGCCGTGCTCGACGACCGCCACGCGCGTGTCGCGCTCCACCAGGAAGAGCGTCAGCGGCAGGCCCACCTGGTTGTTGAAACTGCGCGGCGATTTCACCGCGGACATCGCAGGGCCGATAATGTGATGTAGCATGTCCTTGACGGTGGTCTTGCCGTTGCTGCCGGTTATGCCGACCACCCTGCACCGACGCTTGCGGCGGTAGTACGCGGCCAGTTCCATGAGCGCCCGGGTGGTGTCGTCCACGACGAGCACCGCGACGCCGCCGTTGCGCGCCACCTTGCTGTCGCGCGCGACAACGATGCCCCCCGCGCCCTTTCGTATCGCCTCATCGACGAAGTAGTGCGCGTCGAAGCGCTTGCCCCGCAGGGCGAAGAAAAGCGCGCCCGGAGCGATTGTGCGCGTATCGGTGGAAACACTGCGCACGGTCTTCCGCGGCGGCCGGCCGAACATCCTGGCCTTCATGGCGCGGGCTATTTCTTTGAATGTGAGTCTGACCATTATCTAGAATCCCACTGCTGTCTTTTGCGTTATTGCGTTTCCGGATTTGCTCGACGCACCCGCGCGGCGTTCTATCGCCTTGCGCGCGACCTCCCTGTCGTCAAACGGCACGACGCGGTCGGCGAACTTCTGAGTGGTCTCGTGGCCCTTGCCGGCGATGAGCACCAGGTCGCCGGCCTCGGCGAGCGTCACGGCCTTTTCTATCGCCGCGGCGCGGTCCGGCTGCACGACGTATTCCGCCTCTCGTGAAAAGCCTCGGGTGATATCGCCGATTATCGCCTGCGGGTCTTCGGAGCGGGGATTGTCGGAGGTGACGACGGTCAGGTCCGACCAGCGCTCGGAGGCGGCGGCCATTTTGGGCCGCTTGGCGCGGTCGCGGTCGCCGCCGCAGCCGAATACGGTGATGATCCTGCGCGGGGCCAGTTCGCGCAGGTTTGAAAGCACGGTGTTGAGGGCATCGTCGGTGTGGGCGTAATCGACGAAGACGGCAAACCCGCCGCCCGTGTCAACACGCTCCAGCCGCCCCGGGAGGCCTGCCACGGACTCCAGACCCCGGACAATGTGCTCGGGCTTTACGCCGTAGACGCCGCACGCGGCGGCTGCGGCGAGCGCGTTGGAGACGTTGTGCTTCCCAACGAGCCTGAGTTTCGTCTCGAACTCCCCCTGCGGAAGGCCCAGCATCAGGCGCGTGCCGTCAATGCCGGAGGAGAGAATCTTCGCGCCGATGTCCGCGCCGCGGTCCATGCCGTACCATACGACCTGCGCCCGGGTGCGCCGCGCCAGCGCCACGCTGCGCGGATCGTCGGCGTTCAGCACCGCGCGGGACGAATCGTTGAGCATCTCGAACAGGAGCGCCTTCGCGGAAAAATATTCCTCCAGCGTGAGATGATAGTCCAGGTGCTCGTGGCTGAGGTTCGTAAAGACCGCCGTGTCGAAATGGACGTCGGCGACGCGGTCCTGCACGAGCGAGTGCGAGGAGACCTCCATGGCGCAGAATTCCTGGCCGTGTTCTACCATCTGGGCCAGGAAGGCCTGCAGGTCCGCGGCGTCGGGGGTGGTATTCCCGGCGGGGAGTATTATGCCGCCCAGGTTGTACTCGATCGTGCCTATCACGCCGCACCCTTTCCCGGCCGCCCGCATTATCGAGCGGACGAGGTACGTCGTGGTGGTCTTGCCGTTGGTGCCGGTGACCCCGATTACGTTGAGGCTCGTGGATGGATGGTCGTAGAGAACGGCAGCAAGAGACGACAGCGCCTTGCGGGCGTCATCGACGATGATCTGCACGGTGTCGCCGTTCACCGGAAGCCGCCCCTCCGAGACCACCGCAACGGCGCCGCGCCGAAGGGCGGAGGCGGCGTAGCGTGCGCCGTCCTCCCTACCGCCGCTGACGGCGACGAACATCACGCCCCCCATGACCCGGCGTGAATCGCAGGTTATGCCGGTCACCGGGACATCGCGGAAGTTGATTATCTCACGATACCTCAAATGATTTACGAGTTGTCTCAGTTGCATGTGCATTGCCCCGGCCTTGATGTTTTCTCTTTTCCGTCTTATTGAATCTTGTATATTCAAAGGGACGCGCCTCGGAAAGGCGACAGTCACTAATCTACTCAAGTTGACTGAGTTTTTGTTAACCTCGGTGACTGTCACCAATTACGGAGCCGTTCCGCCCTTGTCGGAACGGATCGTAGATTGGTGACTGTCCCCGTAAGGTGTTGTGAAACAGCAGATT
>QNCA01000205.1 GCA_003644325.1 Planctomycetota bacterium | reverse complement strand
TGGACTCTATCAGGCCGTGCGCGCCGAAATCGCCGAAGTCGGCGGTCACGCCGTCACCGTCGCTGCCGAAGGTCACCGTGGTTCCCTTGAGCGTGCCGTCAAACACCGCCGCGGTGAATGAGCCGCCGTCGAAGAACAGGGCGCCCGCAGACTCGATGCTGCCGTTCTGGGTGAACTCGGTGAAGTCGAAGTCGACGTGGTCCAGCGTCAGCGTCGGAGCGCTCAGCGTGCCGTCGTACTGCGTGGCGCTGAACGATGTGTCGTCGGTAAAGACGAGGGCCGTCGTTGCCGTGAGCGAACCGTCACTGGTGTAGAAGCCGAAGTCGAGGTCCATCTCGGTGAAGGAGATGGTATCTCCGACGATGTCGCCGCCGAATACCGACGCCGTGAAGGTGTCGTTGGAGGCATCGTCATCGCCGAAGAGCACGTCGCCGGCCGTTGCTTCAACATGAGCACCCGCGACGAATTCGCCGAAGTTGAACGTGCCGTTGTCGAACGTTATGTCGTCAACTGTGGCGATGATGTCGCCTTCGAAGTACTCTATCGTGAAGTCTGAATCGGCAAACGTGAAGTCGCTGTTCGCAAGGAACCTTCCGAATTCGTTGAAAGACTCGATAACGAGAGTCGACGAATTCTGGAAGATGATGTCCCCGGCCAGCGCCTGAACGGTACCGCTCATCACATCGTTGACGGTGAATGTGCTGTTGTCGAACGTGATGTCGCCGGTGACCGCCGTCCATGTGCCGGAGAAGAAATCGCCGGTGAAGGTGGACGGATCCCAGGTGATATTCACGTCAGCCTGCCACAAGCCGGTGTCCTTGAAGTTGTCGACATGGAAATCAAAGTCCGTGAACAACAGCGAGCCGGCGGTTGATTCAATGGTGCCGCCGAACTCTGTGATTGTCACCATGCCTGTATTGAAACTGATATCACCCGCGGCCTGAATCACGCCGGTGTCTTCGAAGACGTCAAACAGCGAGGTTACGCCGTCGGTGTCCTGAATCGTGATGACCCCGCCGGCGATAAGCGAGCCGCCGAAGGTCCCGAAGGAGAATGTGTTGCCGGTCGTGTCGTCGCCGTCGAAGATGAAATCGTTCGCAGCGTTGATGACCGCGCCGTCGGCGATTCCCCCGACGTCAAGGTCGGAGTTGGTGAACAGGATGTCATTGGCGGAGTCAAGCGCGTTTCCGGTAGTGTTTATCGTGCCGTCCACGGCGAACGATGACGGAGTGCCCGCATCGTCTACGAAAGTGATATCGCCGACGGTCGACGTGATGGTGCCGCTCATGTCACCGGTCACATGGAATGTGCTGCCGGTGAAGAGGATGCCGGCGCCGCTCCATGCACCGTCGAATTCGGTGGTTTCGAAGGAGGCCGGGTCGAAATCTATGTTACCCGTGCCGTCGATGTCCGCGTCGGCCGTCAGGGAAGCGTTTGCTCCGAAGCCGGCGGCGCCGCCGATGGTGAACGCCGTCGTGTCGTCGAACTTGATGTCGTTGTCGGCGGATATCTGGCCGTCAAAACTGCCGCCGATATCTACGCCGGGAGCCGCCGGCATGAAGTCCACGGAGGCGGCCCACTGGGTAGTCTGGTCAACGCCGCCGTCGATGTCGAACGAGGTCAGGATGTTGAACGCAGTAATGTCGAAATTGACGGCTGAGCCGTTTCCGCTGATGGTGGCATCGAGGAATATGGTGCCTGTCAGGTCGCCTGTCACACTGGCAGCGTCGTCACCGGCCACAATGTAGCCGCCCGCAACGCCTGCCACATTACCGGCGGTGAAGTTGAGCGCCATGTCGCCGAAGGAACTGAGAATGCCGTCATAAGTGCCGTTGATGGCAAGGGTGAAGTCCATGCCGCCGCCGCTGACTACGTCACCGGCAAAGCCGCTTGGGGTCGCCCCGAACTCCACGACGCTTGCGACAAGGTCGCCGGAAACGATGTTATTGCCGTCATAATCATTGTAAAACACGCTGCCGAAGGGGACGTCGCCGCTCACGTTGACGACGAGGTTGTTAATTGTGCCGACATCGTCGCTAACGATGGTGTCCGCATCACCGAAGTAGTTCAAATCAACTAGGTCTTCGGCATCGGAGATGAAGTCGGCGGTGTCAGCGCCATAGGTCAGGTCGCCGGCCCAGACAGTAAAGTCGCCGGGGTTGACGCCGCCGATGTCGCCAAACGCCAGAATGGCGCCGCCGATATCTCCGTCATCCACCATGCCGGGATCCCTCAGGTCAATCGTGCCGGTCAGCGAACCGCCGGACACGAGGACCAAAGAGTTGACGATGTCTCCGCCGTTGGTGACGATGTCGATGTCCAGATCAGATGTAACCGGCAGAGCCGGCCCAACAGGCCAGTAACCGCCCTCGATGTCCTCGTTGTTGGAGATGACGCCGTTGATGTCTCCGCCGCCGGTCATGGTAACGGTGGTGTTGGTGATTGTGCCGACACCGTTGTCGTCCCAGTCGGTGGAGATGACGTCGTTGGAGGACGTCAAGTTGCTGGAGTCGAAGTCGCCCTCGATATTGATGGCGGTATCGATAATGGTACCGTCGGTATGGATGCCGCCGAGGTTCCCGGCCAATCCCTGGTCGGTGTTGCCGGTGATGGTGATGGTAGCGCCGTTGATGCCCTCGTCGCCACCGTTGTCATACTGGTCGATGGTCTTGTCGGTCATGTCGCCGACGGTAATGGTGCCGGCTATCTCTCCGGTTATTTCGATACCGGATTCGTTTCCGCCCGTGATGGCTCCGTCAACCTGGATACTACTGGCCAGGCCACTGCTAAGAACGATGCCAATCTGGTTGGCCGCTGCGGCGATGTTGCCGCCTGCGGTCGCGTCGGTATCCGCGGCCCTGATAATCAGCGAATCGATGGTCGAGCCATCGATGCTGGCCCGGCCCGCAGCGCCGAGAATGTTGCCTTCGACCTCAATGGAACCGATCGCAGCCGGACCGGTAAAATCGATATAACCGACTTCGACGATTTTATCCCCTCCGTCCACGGAGACGTAAGCATCGAGGGTCGTAGTGGCATCGCAACCGTCGTTGTTGAACACGATGGAGTCGATCTCGTCGAAATCTCCGATGCCCGTGGCATCGTCGTCGGTAATATCAATGGTGCCAAGCGGCGCCGTGTTGTCTCTCTCAACGTGCACGTGGTCTCCGTCGGTATCCGTAAAGGAGAACCAGGTCGTAACGGCGTCAAGTGTCACGGTGTGCGCCGGGGCAATCCGCTGCTCCAATTCCGTGAGGCCCAGTTTTCGTTTGAAAATCATAATGTTTCTCCCTCCTAAAGAGAGTTGTCGTTGCAAATTTCCTTCGCGAAAGAAACTTAAAAGGATGTTCCCTCAAACCTGCTTTTACACGCGCCGGTCTGGCCTGGACCAGCGCTTTTGATCCTGATTCTGGTCCATTTCCCGCGTAGTCATCACCCTCCTTTCTTAGCAGGTGCTTGCGAACACGCGCCCGGCCAAAACCCCGGGCTGCTCAAGTCGACATACTGAAAAACGTTTGTTCGAGACATCACGAAATCTGATGGATGTGGCCAATTACCGTATCGCGACCGAGAAATCGCCGACTTAATAAGGCATGGCACACCCCGAGTGCACAACATGAGACCAAGTTTTTTTAGTCAATATGTCGGTCTAAATGGGGAAAGACTTTAGGGTTTTTCTCCCGGGCAGGTTTATTTGGCCGGATATTAGCACCGCCCCCCAGACCTGTCAACGCCAAAATCCGCTTTTCGTGCAACATTATGCGCGAAGTTACAGAGATCGCCGCTTCAGGGGCTTAATCCGCTTCTTACGGTGACAGTCACCGCGCTATTTTTTTGACCTCTTCTTCGGGTCGATCTCTATTGCGCCGTACGTCTCTTCGTACTGTTTGATCGCCTGCATGAGACCTACCATCAGGCGCTTGGTGTTAAAATAGTTAAGGTACACCCGCGAACCGAGTTTTACCAGGTTCCGTCTCTCCTGGTTCACGACCCCGAAATTTACCACTACTTCCTCGGGGGTAGTGGCTACAGTGAAGAAATTGGCATAAGCGTCCTTGCAGTCGCGGTCATCAAACGTAACGCGCTGCCGACCCTCGGGCTCGGCGGGAACATCCTTCTTCTTTTCCTGTGCGGACATCATCACTCCTTGCCGGTAAACGCGGCCTGCATGCTTGTAAGTTTGGACCGCTGGAAACGGGACCAACACATTTTAAGTTCGCACGATTATAAACTGCACATGGTAAGTGTCAAGCGAAAAACCGGCACAGGGAGCATGTAAGAATCTCAAGTTGACTGAGTTTTTGTTAACCTCGGTGACTGTCACCAATTACGGAGCCGTTCCGACCTTGT
>QNCA01000204.1 GCA_003644325.1 Planctomycetota bacterium | reverse complement strand
GACGCAATCATCAAGGCGGGAGTGCGCTGCGTCGTCATTGCCGCGCGCGACCCCTTCCCCAAGGTCCGCGGCAGGGGCGTGCGAAAACTCAAACGCGCCGGAATCCGCGTCATCGAAGGCGTCCTGGAGAAAGAAGCGCGGAAACTCAACGCGGGCTACTTCAAGCGCGTAACCACCGGCATGCCGCGCGTCATAGCGAAGTGGGCGATGACGCTCGACGGGAAAATCGCCGCATACACCGGCGACTCGCGCGGCATCTCGTCCCGGGATTCCCTGCGCTACGTCCACCTCTTGCGCTCGCGCGTGGACGCCGTCATCGTCGGCATCAACACCGTCCTGGCGGATGACCCCCTGTTGACCGCAAGATACCGGCCGCCGCGTGGAGCCTCACCTGTACGGAGTCAACCCCTGCGGGTCATCCTGGACGCGAACTGCCGGCTGCCCCTCACTTCGAAGATAGTCCAGACGGCCCGGCGCTTCGATACCCTCGCGGCGGTCACGCGCCATGCGCCCGCCTCGCGCGTCGAACGCCTGGCAAAAAGAGGCGTAACGGTAAGGGCGTTCGGCGCGTCGAAGAAGACGGTCAACCTGCGCGGCCTGCTGAAACACCTCGGGACGGAGCGCGAGTTCACAAATGTCCTCATCGAGGGCGGCTCCGAGGTCCTGGCGGATGCGTTCGAGAAGAAACTGGTGGACGAAGTTCGCGTCATCGTCGCCCCGAAGATCCTCGGCGGGGCGGACGCCGTCACGCCGATTGCCGGCAAGGGCGTTGCCGAAATAGTCGACGCCCTGCGCCTCGCGGAGGTCGAATACCGCCCCCTCGGCCCGGACATCCTCATCACGGGATGGACCCGGCCTGCATACGGCACTACCCGCAACAGGAAGAAGGCTTCAGGCAAGAAATTCAAGGATTGAGGCGGCGGCGCGGTTGATTGCGCCGGGGGGGCCGAGTTTCTCGCGGACTTTTCGGAGTTCTTCTTTCATCACGCCTGTCTTTCCGTCTCTGATCAGCGAGACCAGTTCCCGCGCGATGGTCTCGGGTGTGGCCTTACGCTGTATGAACTCGGGCACGATGCGCCGTCCCGCCACAATGTTGGGCAGGGCGAGGTTGGATATTTCAAGCAGATGGCTTAGGGCGTAGTACGTGACGGGCGAGGTCCTGTACGCGACTATCATCGGGGTCAACAAGGCGGCGGCCTCGAGCGTGGTCGTGCCGCTGGCGACGAGGGCGACATCGGCGGCGCGCAGGATGTCGCGCGTGCGGCCGACGACCACGTGGACGTTCGAGGCGTCCACCCTTGCGACCATTTCGTCGGTCACGGCGGGCGCGCGGCTCATGACGGCGGCAAGGTCGAGGTCGGCCCGGGCCATCTCCACGGCCTTGAGCAGCACGGGGGCGATCAGGCGGAACTCGCATTTGCGGCTGCCCGGCAGGACGGCGACAAGTAGTTTGTCCGGGGGTATGGCGAGCTCCTTGCGCAGGTCCCCGCCCGCCTCCGAATCCATGACCTGGACCAGGGGATGGCCTATCCACTCGCTGTCAACGCCGTGCCTGTCGTACATTTCTTTTTCAAAATCGAAGAAGCAATAGACCTTGTGCACGTGCTTCTTGATGCGTTCGATGCGGTGTGACCGCCACGCCCAAAGTTGAGGGCTTATGAAGTAGAAGACGGGCACGCCGATTCGTTGTATGCGCGCCGCCACGCGCAGGTTGAAATCCGGGTAGTCGACGAGGATCACCGCGGCGGGCCGCTCGTGCTGCACGCGCCAGACGATATGCATCATCAGGCCGTACTGCCGGCGTATGGCGCGCGGTACGCCCATCAGACCGATGGGGACGTGGTGCGTTGTATCGAAGATGATGTCCACACCGGCCTGCTGCATCAGTTCGCCGCCGATGCCCCAGAAGGCCAGCGAGGGGTCGAGCCGCTTCAACTCCGAGGCGAGTCTCCCGGCGTGAACATCGCCGGAGCGCTCTCCGGCAAGAATCGCTATTTGGCGGGTCCGGGCCATGAACGTGTAAATTCAAAGAGGGAAAGTGAAAGGTGAAAGTAACAGGAAAAGGGGGCAGACCTTTTCCTGTTATGCTATTCCTTGACCTGTGTCCCGTAACCTTTTACCTTTCCCGTCCCCCAGGAGTGAGCGCGTATCTTTTCCATAATCATCGCGGCCGCCCGTATGGCGCGCACGCCGTGCTCACCCGTGACGACCGGCTCGCCGCCGGTGCGCGCGCATTCCAGAAACGATTCTATCTCACGCTTGAGCGGCTCGTACTCGTCCATTTTGACTTCCTCTATGTGAACAAGGTCTTTGAAGACTAGGTCCTTCAGGTCTTTCACCCTTGTGATATCAACGGTCTGCAGGAACTCCCCGATGTCGAATTCTCCCGAGAGGATCCGGGCGGAGGGGCGGTATATGAGAGCCTCGCGCCTGCCGTAATCAAGAGAGACGTACGAGTCCTCGCTAAAAACGCGTATCTTTCTCATCGCCTTGTTGGAGATGCGGCTGGCGGTGACGTTCGCCACGCAGCCGTTCCGGAACGTCAGCCGCGCGTTTGCGATATCTTCGGTCCTGGAGATAATCCCAAAGCCCAGCGCCTCCACACCAACCAGTTCGGAATCGGCCAGGTGCAGGATGATGTCGATGTCGTGTATCATGAGGTCCAGGACCACGCCTATGTCCGTCGAGCGGAATGAATATGGGCTGAGGCGGTGTGACTCGATGAACTTGGGCGGTCCGATGAGTTGCTGCACCGACATGACCGCGGGGTTGAAGCGCTCGACGTGCCCGACCTGAAGGACGACGCCCCCCGCACGCGCGATCTTGACGAGTTCCTCTCCCTCTTCGACCGTCATCGCTATGGGTTTCTCGACGAGGACCGGAACCCCGGCCTCCAGAAAAGCCTTTGCTATCTCAAAGTGGCCCTCGGTCGGCACGGCCACGCTGACGGCGTCCACCCTGTCCGTTATCTTTCTGTAATCGCCGAGGCGCTCGCAGTCGTATTTTTGCGCGATGCCGGCGGCGCGCCCGGGGTTGGTATCGACGACCGCCGCCAGTTCCACGTCCGGCAGTTCAGCGTACACGCGGGCATGGTGCCTGCCGAGATGCCCGACGCCGATGACCGCAGCCCTAAGCATGGATGTCCTTTCTGAGGGCTTCCCTGGCGCGGCCGTTCTTGCCCCGCTGTTTGTTGCGGAGGAACTGCACCAGGTGGAGCACCTCCGGAGTGGGGTCGGGCCGGGATTCCAGTTCTTCGAAGGCGTGGCTGTGCAGTTTGCCGGAGCGGTATATCATCCTGTGCGCGTCCTTGAGCGCCGCGATGGCCCCGTCGGAGCAACCGTTTCGCTTGAGTCCGATAATGTTGACCCCGCGGACCTTCGCCGGATGACCCTCGACAATCATGAAGGGCGGAACGTCCTGCACGATGCGCGTCAGGCCCCCTATGTAGGCCAGGGTGCCTATGGTCGCGAACTGGGTAATCGCGGCGGCGCCGTTGACGATGGCGCGGTCTTCCACCAGGACGTGCCCTCCCAAGAGCGCGTTGTTGACCATGATGACGCCGTTGCCCACCACGCAGTCGTGCCCGACATGACTGCACGCCATGAAGAGGCACTTGTCGCCGATGGTCGTAACGCCGTCGCCCTTGACCGTGCCGACGTTGACGGTGACGAACTCGCGGAATGTGTTGCCGTCGCCTATGACGAGGCGGGTCGGCTCGTCGCGGTAGGAAAGGTCCTGCGGCGGCGTGCCCAGGGCGGCGTTGCCGACAATCCAGTTGTCCCGTCCGATGACTGTGAAGCCCGCAATGATGCAGTTCGGCCCTATCCGCGTCCCGTCGCCGATTTCGACGTTCGGACCGATTACGGTGTTGGGACCCACCTCCACGCCCTTGCCAAGCCTGGCGTCGGGGTGTATCTGTGCCGTGCGGTCGATTTTCATGGCATCGGTCATCAAGCGGACCATGGTGATGTGCGCACTTCCTCTTACGGTGACAGTCACCTTTCAGTCGCCGAAGCCGGCAAAAGTCAGCCGGATTGAGCACGTTACTCAAGTTGACTGACTTTTGCTAACCTCGGTGACTGTCACTAATTACCCATTCGGACCCTGACGGGTCCTCAGGGCGAGGACCCGGAACGGGCGGAATCTCGCGAGCCTGCCGAACGAGATTCGTAGATTAGTGACTGTCACCGTCAGGCCCGGCAAAATGGAAACTTATAGTCAAACATCCGGCATTGCCCGGAAAAAGTCAGTCAACTTGAGCACGTTACGTGTCGACGAGCATGCACCGGACCTGGGCCTCGGCCACGACCTTGCCGTCAACCTTGGCGCGGGCGTTCACCTGGCCGGTGCG
>QNCA01000203.1 GCA_003644325.1 Planctomycetota bacterium | reverse complement strand
GTTACGAACCACTACAGCTAGGTTCATACGTTTATTATGAGCCAGAGTTGCTGGATGCACCGCGTAATAAAGCAATATTTGATTCTCCAGAGAAGATTGTAATTCAAGAGATTCGGAATATCACTCTTCCACGACGACTTGTAGCAACATACGACGACCAACAATTCTATTGTCTTCAGTCAACAAACGTAATAAATCTACGTGCGTCCGTGCACGGTTTATGGGACATAAGATTCCTTCTGGGAATTCTTAACAGCTCTGCCACAAACTTCTATTTCAGACAACGCTTCCCCGGAAATAACCACATTGCATCCAAGCAGCTGGCCACGATTCCAGTACCCTCGTCGACCAAGGATGAGCAAGCCCAAATAGCTGGGCTTGTGGAGCGGATGCTGGATTTGCACAAGAAGTTGGCGAAGGCGAAGACGGCGCATCAGAAGACCGTCATCCAGCGGCAGATTGACGCCACCGACAGGCAAATAGACGCACTCGTCTATGACCTCTACGGCCTGACAAAAAAGGAAATCGCCATCATCGAAGAACAAACTTGAACCGCCAAGAACGCCAAGGCCGCCAAGATTTTATTTTTTTAGGTGAAAAACCAAAATGGTATTATTGTTTCTGTAGTTCCTATTTTTGATTTTTTTCTTGGCGTTCTTGGCGTCTTGGCGGTTAATTCAGTTAAGATTATTTGTGTCAATTTGTGTCCATTCGTGGTTTCTTTCCTTCGTGTCTTGGTGGTTAATTCAATCTGCGTAATCTGCGGATAGGTTTTTTGTGGATAGTAGTCCTTGGCGTCCTTGGCGGTTAGAAAATAAAAGCATTCCCGGCGTTCTTGGCGGTTGGAAGAATGCCATGACAAAATCGGCAATTATCAACATCTTAGCCGCGATGGAGGCTGTCGAGGTCAAAGGCGTTTTTCACGAGTTCTATCTCGGCCTCCGGCCTGGAAACGGAGGGGAAGAGCCTGCCGATAATTTTCTTGAGGCCTGTGGGCCTTTTGCCTTCCGTTGTCATTATATATACGCAGTCGAACCGCCAGGAGATGTCGTCGAGGTGATGGCGGGTTACGTACTGTTGGGCAACCTTGCTGATTTGTTTCATCTTATGGGGGGTGATGGCCGTATCCGGCGTGCCGAACTGGAGTGAGGTGCGCGTCTTTACCTCGACGAAACTCAGTATGCCGTGGTCGTAGGCGACGATGTCCACTTCGCCGGAGGGGGTGCGGTAGTTCGTGGCAAGGATTCGGTAGCCGTGCTTCTTGAGATATGCCCGGGCGATGCTCTCGCCCAGCCTGCCGAGGTTCTGTTTCTCCCCTGTCACGGCATCACATCGCAATCGGTGTCCGCCTTGGGCGGATTGGAGTCGCGGGACCGGCGGCGGACGGTGCCGGCTCCTTATTCCGCCGGGGTTTCGGCTTGTTCCCTGGCGGAGGGGGCGGGTTCGGCTTCCGCTTCGGTCTTTTCCTTTTTGGCCGCCCTGGCCTTGGCGGCCCTGGTCTTCCTGGCCTTCTTGGACTTCCGGGATTCGAGCAGCCTCTCTTTGACCTTCGTCTTTTTGCCGACGACGTCCCGCAGGTAGTAGAGTTTGGCGCGTCGCACCTTGCCGCCGCGCTTTACCTCTACCTTTTCCACGAAGGGCGAATGTATCGGGAAGGTCCTCTCGACGCCCTCTCCCTGTATCAGGCGGCGTACCGTAAAGGTCTCGCGGATACCGCCGCCCTTGCGGGCGATGACGGTGCCGGTGAAGATCTGCACGCGCTCCTTGTCGCCCTCCTTTATCTTCACGTGAACGTCCACCGTGTCGCCGATCTGGAACTTCGGCAGTTCTTTCTTCATGTATTGTTGTTCGATGTCTCTTACGATATCCATGGTACGCCTCGTTGTTTTGCCGGAACCCGTGGCGGCGGCGTTTCAGTCTCTGCGTTCTTCACCGTTTTGGGTGTCAGAATCGTCCGCCTGCTCATCGGAGAGGTCCGGTCGTCTTTTGCGGGTTCGTTTACGCGCCTGTTCACGGCGCCATTTCTCGATTTCCGCGTGATGGCCCGATAGCAGAACTTCGGGCACCTTCATTCCCCTGTATTCCGTTGGACTCGTGTAGTGCGGGTAGTCCAGTCCGCCGTTTTCGAATGATTCATCGGCCGTTGATGCCCCGCAGCCCAGCGCCCCGGGCAGCAGCCGCACCACCGCATCCACGACTATCATGGCGGCTATCTCGCCGCCGCTTAGCACATAGTCGCCGACGGATATCTCGTCCGGTTTAAGCCCCGTTCTGATGCGCTCGTCGAAACCCTCGTAACGACCGCAGAGCAGCATAAGGCCGCTCTTTTGCGACAGTTCCCGCGCCACCTTCTGGGTAAAGGTGCGGCCCTGCGGCGTAAGGAGCACAAGGTGCGAATCCTTGCGCTCCGCGGTCCTGACCGCCTCAACGGCGCGAAAGACCGGATCGCACGTCATTATCATTCCCGGCCCGCCGCCGTACGGCGCGTCGTCCGTCTTGCGATGCTTGTCCGTCGAATAGTCTCTGATGTTGTGCAGCCCTATCCGGACCACGCCTTTCTGCAGGGCGATTTTCAGGATGCTCGTGTTCAGCACATCCTCAAACATCTTGGGGAATATCGTCAGGATGTCTATGAGCATTGTACCGACCCCGATGAATCGGGTCTTTCCCCCTTTGGTTATTCCGATATCGTTGTGAGAAAGGCGCCGTAAGCGCCCGGTCGAACACCCGTAGATACACCCGATTCCCGCGCAGACAAGGCGGGGGAATATATCGAAAACCCCGGCGGAAGTCAACACAAATCTCGGGCTCCGGTGGGAAGGCCCCCGGACATCGTACCCTCTTTGGTCTGCGCGCAATGAGCAGGGGGACGATGTCCGGGGTCCTTCCCAAATCTTGAGCCTCACGCGCTCCGTCGGCGCTTGCCTACGTGCCCATCTTCCACGAGGCGAGGTACTCCTCCTGCTCCGGGGTCAGGGTATCTATCTGAACGCCCATCGTCTCCAGTTTCAGCCTGGAAACCGTCTCGTCTATCTCCCCGGGGACGTTGTGGACGGTGTGTTCGAGTTTGCCTTCGTTCTTGATGCACCACTCGCTCGTGAGAGCCTGGACTGAAAAACTCATGTCCATGACACAGGCGGGATGGCCTTCCGCGGCGGAGAGGTTGATAAGCCTCCCCTGCGCCAGCACGAATATGCGCTTGCCGTTCTCCAATACGTATTCATCCACGAATTCCCGTATGCCGTAGTTTACCTCTTTCGACATCTCCTTGAGTCCCACGAGGTCCAGTTCGACGTCAAAGTGACCGGAGTTGCACACAATTGCGCCGTCCTTCATGGCCTCGAAGTGCTCGGGGCGTATGATGTGCATGTCCCCGGTAAGCGTACAGAAGAGGTCGCCTATTTTAGCGGCTTCCGCCATGGGGAGGACCTGGTAGCCGTCCATGACGGCTTCGAGCGCACGGACGGGATTGACCTCGCATATGATAACGCGCGCGCCCATGCCCCTGGCGCGCATGGCGAAGCCGCGCCCGCACCAGCCGTACCCGGCCGCCACTACGCACTTGCCGGCGTACAGGATGTCGGTCGCGCGTATGATGCCGTCCACGGTGGACTGGCCGGTACCGTAGCGGTTGTCGAAGAGGTGCTTCGTCTCGGCATCGTTGACCGCTATCACGGGTATCTTCAGAGCGCCGTCACGCGCCATCGCCCTCAGGCGTATGACGCCCGTGGTGGTCTCCTCCATGCTGCCCGCTATCTGCGCGGCTTTCTCGGGGTATTCGGAATGAATCGTGGAGACAAGGTCCGCTCCATCATCCATCGTAATGACCGGATTATGGTCGATGCAGGCCCTGATGTGCCTGTAGTATGTATCGCGGTCCTCGCCCTTGACGGCCTGGACGGCGATGCCGTATTCTTGGACCAGGGCCGCGGCGACGTCGTCCTGGGTGCTCAGGGGGTTCGACGCGCACAGCATAAGGTCCGCCCCGCCGGCCTTGAGGGTGCGCGCCACGTTGGCGGTCTCCGCGGTTATGTGCAAACAGGCGGCCATCTTTTTGCCCTCAAGCGGCCGCTCCTTCTCAAAGCGCTCGCGAATTATCCTGAGCACGGGCATGTCGTTGCCGGCCCACTCAATGCGCCTCACGCCCTTTTCCGCGAGAGAGAGATCTTTAACGTCATAATTCATCATTTGGCTCCGCTCAATGTTCAAGACTTAAGGTCCCAGGTAATAACTCAAGTTGACTGACTTTTTCCGGGCAATGCCGGATGTTTGACTATAAGTTTCCATTTTGCCGGGCCTTACGGTGACAGTCACTAATCTACGAATCTCGTTCGGCAGGCTCACGAGATTCCG
>QNCA01000202.1 GCA_003644325.1 Planctomycetota bacterium | reverse complement strand
CGATGTTCAACCGGTGGCAGCGGGGAGGGGTGCGAGGCGCCGGAAGCGGAAAAGGCCTGATTCGACGGCGAGCCCGGCCTTTGACGTCACCGAAGCATCGATGGCAATTTACAGAAATTTTGTTGCAGGCCTAAGTCGGAAGTCGGTAGGCGGTCATCTGAGCGCCTTCTGCACCTTTCCGGCGGCAAGGCAGGAGGTGCACACCTTCATCCTCTTCACGCCGCCGTTGACGACGACGCGCACTTTCTGGATGTTAGGCTTAAACTTGCGCCTTGATATGCCCGTGGTCTTCAGGCCTATGCCGCCCTTGTACTTGGGCAGACCGCGACGGCTGATCTTGTTGCCGAACCGGGTTTTCTTGCCGCAAATTTCGCATACGCGTGACATGTTTCACCTGCCAAAAGTTCACAAGACAAAGCGCAGTAGTATACACCCCCGCCGCGCAAAATCAAGGTATTTTTTCGGCAAATTTCGGGAACTGTCCCCTAAAGAGGTCCGGCCCCCTCAGGGGACAGTCTGCATGGACGGTGAAATTGCTTGCCCCTATTCTTCGGCGGCCTATAATTGCGCTGATGGCCGGGAATGAGAAATACATCTCCATTGTGTCGGGCGGCGGTCGCGGCGTCCTGCCGGGTCTCCTGCGGGGGGCGCTTAGCGGCATGTCGGCGCTGTATCGCGCGGGGATAGGCGGCAGAAACTTCATGTACTCTCGCGGCCTGCTGAACAGCGTCGCCCTGCCGGCGCCCGTAATCAGCGTGGGCAACCTGACCGTGGGCGGCACGGGAAAGACCCCCCTGGTGGAGTATATCGCCGGGCATCTCATCGCATCGGGAAAGAAGGTCGTCATACTCAGCCGCGGCTACAAGGCCCGGCGGAAGGGGACCGTGCGCCGGAACGACGAGGCGGCGGTCCTGGCGGAGAACCTGCCCGGCGTGCCGCACATCCAGGACAGGAACCGCGTGCTGGCCGGCCTGCGGGCGATCAAGGAACACAATCCCGACTGCATCCTGCTGGACGACGGGTTCCAGTACCGCAAACTGCGGCGCGACCTCGACATCATAGTTATAGACGCGACAAACCCGTTCGGACACGGCCGGACGCTGCCGCGCGGCCTGCTGCGCGAGCCGACCGCATCACTGAAACGCGCCGGCGTGGTCGTGATATCAAAGGCCGACGAGGTATCGCAAAAGGAGACGGCGGAGACCGAGGACGCCGTCTCGAAGTTTGTGCCAGTGGAGAGGATTTTCCGGGCCGTGCATCGACCGCGCAACATCTATACCCTCGACGGCGGGAAAGAGGTCGGGCTGGAGAGCCTGCGGGGCAGGCGGGTGTTTGCCTTCTGCGGAATCGGCAGCCCGGGCTCCTTCCGGCGTGGCCTGGAGTCGCTCGGCTGCGAGATTGCCGGGTTCCGCGCATTTCCGGACCATCATCGCTACGACGGGCGGTCCCTGGACGCCCTGCGCGAGGAGGCGGCGCGCAGCGGCGCCGACGTGTTGATAACGACGCAGAAGGACGCGGTAAAACTGGCCGGCGCGGACCTGGGCCGGACGCTGTACGCGCTGAGAATCGCCTTTGAGTTCGTCGGGGGCGAAGACCGCTTTCTCGATATCCTGGACTCGGCGCTATGAGCCGCAAGGGGCAATCATTCCTGATGCGCGCACTCGACGTGGCGCTCTATCTGCTGGGGCGGGCGTTCTTCACGGTCATGAAGGCCATGACGGTGGAGGGCGCGATGGCCGTCGCGCGCGCGATAGGGAGTTTCGGGTTCATGGTTCTGCCGGGATACCGCAGGCAGGCGCTGGCCAACCTGGACCTTGCTTACGGGGACTCGTTGTCGCGCAGGCGGAAGCGGGAAATCGCGCGGCAGAGTTTCCAGCACCTGGTATCCGTGGCGGTGGAGCTGGTTCACCTGCCCCGCCTGTCGCGGAGAGAGGACTTCTGGTCGCGGGTGGTCGTGAAGAATGAAGAGCGCGTGCGGCAGGCGCTCACCGCGAAGAAGGGCATGTTCTTCATCACCGGCCACGTGGGCAACTGGGAGTTGAGCGGCTACGCGGCCGCGCTGAAGGGCATGGACTTCTACGCCGTCGCGCGCGGACGTGAGACGCCGCTGCTCGACCGCTACATGATGAACATGCGCGAGTCCAGCGGCATGAAAATCATCTACAAGGAAGGCGCGCTGCGCCGCATGGTAACGGCCCTGCGCAACAACGGGATTATAGGCTTCCTGATAGACCAGAACGCCGGCCGCCACGGCGTGCCGGCGAAGTTCTTCGGGCATGACGTGTCGGCGTTTCCCACGGTCGCTCATCTCGCGGCGAAGTTCAACTGCCCCGTCGTGCCGGCGTACGCCTACCGGGAGGGCAGGCGGTTCCGGTACGCCATCGAGGTGGGCGAGCCCATTGAGATGGCCGCCACGGGCGACAAGGACGCCGACCTTATGGAGAACACCCAGCGGATGCTGTCTGCGATAGAGGGATACGTGCGGCGGCATCCCGGGCAATGGCTGTGGGCGCACAGGCGCTGGCGCGTGAAGGAGTCGTGGCTCAGGCGGGGGCGCCTGGCCGAGTCCGCGGCCGTCCGCGACAGGATGCGCCGGGAGCGCGGGAAGCGGGTTTAAGGTTTCAGGTTTCAGGTTTCAGGTTTCGAGAAGAAGTGTATCACTCGGGGAGTCAGACCCTTCCCGTCAGGCCGATCCCGATAAATCGGGACGCCGCTTCGCTCCGCAGGTTTTCCCTCGCTACGCTCGGGACTTCGCAGGTTTAAGGTTCCAGGTTTCGCTTGGCGCAAGGTAACAGTCACCATTGCTTGCCTGCCCCCCCACGGTGAAATGGATTGACAAATCGCCGCGCGGTGATATATTCCCTGACCGGCAACCATGGGTGAAGTCAGATGAAATTCAAAGGCGTTCATATCATCTCCGTGCGGGATTTCGGCAAGGACGATATCCTTTACATACTGGACTGCGCCGCGCGGATGGAGGAAAAGCGCCGGCCCGCCCTCATGGCGGGTCGGGTGATGGCTTCCCTGTTTTTCGAGCCTTCCACGCGCACCAGGCTCTCCTTCGACTCGGCCATGAGAAGGCTGGGCGGGTCGGTGGTCGGCTTCTCCAGCCCGAAGGCCACCAGCCTGGCGAAAGGCGAATCGCTGAAGGACACCATCAGGATGGTGGAAGGCTACAGCGACGTCATCGTCATGCGCCATCCGCTGGACGGTTCGGCGCGGCTGGCGTCCGAGATCTCGCGCGTGCCCGTCATCAACGGCGGCGACGGCACGAACCAGCATCCCACGCAGACATTCCTCGACCTCTACACCATCAGGAAGTGCAAGGGCCGGCTGGAGGGCCTGAAGATAGGTTTTGTGGGAGACCTGAAATACGGCCGGACGGTGCATTCGCTGGCGGAAGCGCTGAAGCATTTTGGCGCGGAGATGTACTTCATATCGCTTGACGAGTTGCGCATGCCCGGCACGCACCTGGACGACCTCGCCGCGCACGGGGTGCGCTGCCATGAGACCTCGGACATCGAGGGAGTTATCGGGCTGCTGGATATCCTTTACGCGACGAGGATACAGCAGGAGCGGTTCCCGGACCCGGTGGAATACGAGCGGGTGAAGGGCGCGTTCGTAATAGACGGGATGCTGCTGGAGAAGGCGAAACCCGACCTGAAGGTCATGCACCCGCTGCCGCGGCGCGACGAGATAGCGGAAGAGGTGGACGACAGCGACTTCGCCGTGTATTTCGAGCAGGCCCGCAACGGTATACCGGTGCGTCAGGCGCTGCTGGCGCTGGTGACGGGGGCGATTGAGTGAGGACGGCGTGAGCGACAAGGAACTCAAAGTAAGCGCGATAAAGGAGGGCACGGTGATAGACCATATCCCGTGCGAAAACGCGTTCCGCATCGTCCGCGTGCTCGAACTGCAAAAGACGGAAGACGTGGTGACGCTGGGCATAAACTTCAAGAGCGGGAAGATGGGCAAGAAGGGGGTGATTAAGATAGGGCGCAGGTTCCTCAGCAGGGAAGAGACGGACAAAATAGCGCTCCTCGCCCCGGACGCGGTCTTGAACATCATAAAGGACTACAAGGTCACGGAGAAAATACGGCCCGAAATCCCCGACGTGATAACGGGGACGGTGAAGTGCTCGAACCCGAACTGCGTGACCAACCACGGAGAGGCCGCCCAGCGTTTCAACGTCGTCAGCCGCAAACCGCTGAGCCTGCGCTGCGCCTACTGCGAGCGTCTGACCGGCGAAGACGAAATCACGTTCCTCTGAGGAAAGGTCTGGCCCCCTTTCCTGTTATTTCACCTACGCGCGCGGATGGGCCTTGTCGTAAACCTTCTTCAGGCGTTCGTGGGT
>QNCA01000201.1 GCA_003644325.1 Planctomycetota bacterium | reverse complement strand
CGGAACGGATAGTAGATTGGTGACTGTCACCGTAAGGTGTTGTGAAACAGCAGATTATAATCAAGCACCCACCATCATCCAGAAAAAGTCAGTCAACTTGAGTAGATTAATGACAGTCACCATTTCTCGCCTGCCGACATCTTTGAAGCGTATCCCCGGAATTGAGTGAAGACCCTTAAATTTTGAATACCTACATATCCCTTGCCCTTTGCCCTTTGCCCTTGTCCCCTTGCCTTTGCCCTTCACCGCGCCAGTTTCGGACGGAAGGTATCGGAAAAGGGCGGAAACGGCCAGAACAGGAACACCGCCCTGCCCAGGATAAACTCCTTCGGCACGACTCCCCATGCGCGGCTGTCCAGGCTGCCCGGGCTGTTGTCGCCCATGGCGAAGTATTCGCCTTTTCCTATACTATACGGACTCTTTGTGCCGTTGTCCATCTTGGGTTCGGAGGGTATTCCCGCGACCGGTTTCACGTTCGGCGGCAGGGGTCGCCCGTCCTCGCATACCAACCTGCCGTCCTTTTCTACTGCGCGTATCAGGCTGCCGTCCTTGTCCTTCAAGATTATCAGGCTGCATTTCGCCGGGATTACGGGGCGTCCGTGTTTGTCCTTTACCGTGCCGACGTACAGCACGTCCGTGTAATAGACGTCCCGGGCCAGGCGCAGTTTCTCCAATACCACGTGGCAGCCGTCCAGCGCCAGTCCGGCCCTGTTTTCTGAGGATTCTCGCTTTTTTGCTTCAAAGTCCGTGTCGTCCCGATACGCCGGCTCCACGGGCGCATAAATACGAAACATCTCCGCCCCGTTCATTCCGGCCACTATGCGGTCGTCGGCGTTCGTCAGCGATATGACGGACGTCCTGCCCACGGGCAGCGAGACATCCTTTTCCTTTCTGCTCTCAAAACGGTCCTCCAGGCCTTCCCTAATACGGTGATCGGGGCCCAATCCGACTTGCAGATACGCGGACCCGCCCCCAACGGGCATGTGAAGAGTGTATGTGTCGCCGTCTTCCACTATCATCAGTTCGACGGCGCCGCCGCCTTCAAGCGGATGCACCGCCACCTCCAGCAATACGTCCCCCACGGGGTTGGACAGCGGGAGAGTGTCGTCCACCGGTCCGGGGTACAGGTAGTCCGCCCTGCCCGGCGCGCGCAAGTCGAATTCTATGCCGTTCTCGCGCTGGCGGCTCGTAACGGACTGCTGACCGCTCATGCGCCATTTGCCGATGAACTCTGAGTCGCGAAACTCCGTGGTGAAGACGTTGCGCCAGAGCGCGTCCTGGACGGCGCGCGGCTTTTCGGGTATTTCCTCCTTCAGTTCGTCGTTGGTAACGTACAGGTCTCCGTGTCGTATTTCGATGGTATCGCCGGGCAGGCCGACGATGCGCTTTATCAACGTCCGGTGGACGCTGTAGCCTGCATCAAGCAGGCCCGGGTCGGGGACCGGATCCTTGAACAGCACTATGTCGAATCTCTCGACCGGGTGGTACTTGTAATACAACTTGTCCGCGATAAGATGGTCGCCCTGGCGTACCTGTACTTCCCGACCGTCCCTGCGTTCGAGCGCGCCCAGGAGCGTCGGCTTCATGGACTGCGTGGGTATGTCGAACGTCTCGGCGGCATATTGACGTATGACCAGGACGAATATGATAGCCGTCACAATGGCCTCGACGAATTCGCGCGCCTTGACGCCGGGCGGTTTCGGCTCTTTGGCGGCCTTCCCTCCGGGAGGCCCTGCGCCCTCCGCGCGCTCCCGCCTTTTGGCCCTGCCTCTCTTTTTTCTTGGCGTATTCTTCATGCGGTCGCCGAACTGGATTCCACGGATTTTGAATCCCCTGCCCCTGCTCGTTTGGGTCAGACCACCCTGGCCGTAAAGCCCGAGGCTTTAGGCTCGGGCGGGCGAATCTACGAACCTTGACCTTGTCAGGTCAAGGTTCCGTAATTCGGGTCTGACCCGCCCCTTGCCCTTGCCCCTTGCCCTTCTCATTTCCCCCTTGCCTCCGCGCCGACGCCGAGCACGGCCATGAACGCCTTCTGCGGAATCTCGACGCTGCCCACGTGCTTCATACGTTTCTTGCCCGCCTTTTGTTTTTCCAGCAATTTTCTTTTTCGCGTCACGTCGCCGCCGTAACATTTCGCGGTGACGTTTTTGCGTAGCGGGCTGATGTTCATGCGGGCGATGATGCGACCCTCCGTTTCCGCCTGGAGCGGTATCTCAAACAGGTGCCGCGGTATCTCCTTTTTCAGTCGCCGAATGAGCGCCCGCCCGCGGCGGTCCGCATCGTTACGGTGCACTATCGTGGAGAGGGCGTCCACCACCATGCCGCCCACCAGGATGTTCATCCGCACCAGGTCGGCCGCACGGTAGCCGATTATTTCATAGTCCATCGTACCGTATCCGCGCGTGGCGGACTTCAGTTTGTCATAGAAATCGAAGATTATCTCGCTCAGCGGCACCTCATAGGTCAGCAGCACGCGCGTCCGGGTCAGGTATTCGGTGCCCTTATAGGTTCCGCGCCTTTCCTCCATGAGTTTCATCAACGTGCCGATGCTTTCCGCCGGGATGATGAGGTCCAGTCGCACGATGGGTTCGCGGAATTCCGCTATGTCCTGAGTCGGCGGCAGCGCGCTCGGCCGCTCCACGCGCAGCGTCTCGCCGGCGCCGGTCAGGACCTCGTAGGTCACGTTCGGCGCGGTCTGGACTATGTCCACGTTGCCTTCGCGCTCCAGGCGCTCCTGCACTATGTCCATGTGCAGCAGCCCCAGGAACCCACAGTGGAACCCGAAGCCCAGCGCCTCCGAAGTCTGCGGCATGAACGTAAATGACGAGTCGTTCAGTCGCAGCCTCTCCAGCGCCTTGCGCAGGTTGTCGTAGTCCGCATTGTTCGTCGGGTATATTCCACAATAGACCATCGGCAGGGGTTCCTTGTAGCCCGGAAGGGATGCCACGTGGGAACCGCCGCACAGGGCTACCGTGTCTCCGACTCGCACATCGACCAGCGATTTGATGTTGCAGATGATATAGCCGACTTCGCCGGTGTGGAGCACTTCGGCGGGGGTCATATCCGGGCGGAAGGCGCCCAGTTCGAGCACCTCGTATTCCTTTTTCAGACCCAGCATCCGGACGCGGTCGCCCCGCTTTATCTCCCCGTCAACCACGCGCAGATAGACTATTACGCCGCGGAATTCGTCATAGACGCTGTCGAATATCAGCGCGCGCAGCGGCGCGTTCTCCTCGCCCCTGGGCGGCGGGACCTTATCGACCACGGCGTCGAGCGCCTCCCTGACGCCGGTGCCTGTCTTGGCGCTCACTCGCAGTATATCATCGGTCCCGATGATATGCGCTATCTGCTCGGCGACCTCCTCCACCTGTGCGCTCGCCAGGTCTATCTTGTTGATGGCGGGAATCACCTCCAGTCCGCCCTCGACGGCCAGGTACAGGTTCGCCACTGTCTGCGCCTCGACGCCCTGCGAGGCGTCCACCAGCAACAGCGCGCCCTCGCACGCTGCGAGGCTGCGCGACACCTCGTAAGAGAAATCCACGTGGCCCGGCGTGTCGATGAGGTTCAACTGGTAGCGCCGTCCGTCCTTTTCGTGAAATATCGTAACCGCCTTGGCCTTTATCGTTATGCCGCGCTCGCGCTCGAGATCCATATCGTCCAGCACCAGGTCCGCGTGATGCCGCGGGGAAATCGCCCCGGTCAACTCAAGCATCCTGTCGGCCAGGGTGGACTTCCCGTGGTCGATGTGCGCGATAATGCAGAAATTTCGTATCAGGCGCTTGTCCATGTAAAACGGTAGACGGTAGACAGCAGCAAAGTGGCAAAGTGGCAAAGTGCCAGAGGGGCAAAGCTTTCCCTCGCATCCAACATCCAGAATCTAGTATCTGGTATCTCATCCCTCATCCCTGATAAACACAAGGAGCGCATACGAAAAACGCGCTCCGGGTTTGCCGTCATCGGATTCCGCAGGGATAAAATAACACACAATCACGCGGAAGTCAAATGTTACAAGGCGGAAGGCGTTCGCGGCCGTGCTCGACGCCAGCGCGTCGGCAAGGGGAAAATGATAAGGGCAACGGGCAACCCCGATAAACAAAATCAGGGCTCCGCTTCGCTCCGCAGGCAACGGGCAAGGAGCAAGGGCAAGGGGGTAATCAGAAGTCAAAAGCGAGTAGACAGTAATCAGTGGCAAAGTGACAAAGTGGCCGCTGGAAGCGGGCTCGAAGGAACCGAAATCGGAAGTCCTAATGGGTGATATCAGTCTTCTTCGAAATAATCTGTATCTATTCGCTTGATCTCGTAGTTCGCAACGCTTGTTACACCGATGCCGTGGTCAATCATAAGTTTTGCCAGTT
>QNCA01000200.1 GCA_003644325.1 Planctomycetota bacterium | reverse complement strand
TATGACCGCGGCAATCCACATGAAGACGTGAATTGCAATGTCGAGCGTCTCGGAAATTTCCCAGCCGGCCTTTACTATCAAATGCGCAGCGGCCAGAAACGTGACCACGCCGAGGATGATGTTCCTCGCCCGGGGAAATACGTTCTTGTAAAAAAGTCTGGCCTTTTCCAGCGGCATAATTCAGTTCACTGAGTGAAAGTCCTTGCGGTGACGGTCACCATCTACGAGCCGGCCCCCGACTGCGTCGGGGTCTGCGCTCCGCCCGTTCCGGGTCCTCGCCCCGGGGACCCGTCAGGGTCCGAACGGGTAATGGTGACAGTCAGTCACCTTTGCCCGTGCCTACAGAATATAGCGGGCGTTTTTCTTTATCCTGCTTAACACCCCGCGACGCTTCTTCGCGTATCCCTTGCGGCCCATCAGCGTGAACGCGGCAATCTTGCCCGCCTCCACGCCCGGCTGGTCGAAGGGGTTGATGCCGTAGAGTTTGCCGGCGAACGCGGTCTGTATCTCGTACATCTGCAGCATCTGCCCGACGGCGTGGGGCGTTATCTCCGGCAGCGTCACCGTCAGGTTGGGCCGCCGAGCCGCCGTCAGCGCCAGCGTGCTGCCGATGCGCTCGGCCTCTATTAACATGTTCATGGTCTTCCCGCCCAGGTATTCCAGCGCGTCGTACTTTTTATAGGTCTTCGGTATTTTTACCTCGCGGGGGAACTTTCGGACCGCGACCAGGGTGAATATCTTGTCGTTGGGGCCTTCCGTGTAGAGTTGCATTTGGGAGTGCTGATCGGTTGCGCCCAGCGCCTTGACCGGCGTCTGCCCGGCGTGCACGACCTTGCCCCTCACGTCGCACTTCTTGCCCAGGCTCTCCGCCCACAACTGCCGGTACCAGTCCGCCACCAGGTACAGCGCGTTGGAGTACGGCATCATCACCGACATGACCTTGCCCTTCTTCGTGTCGGCTATGTAATGAACGACGGCGTTCAGATACGCGGGATTCTTCTTCAAATCGGGCCTGGAGCATCTCTTGTCCATCGCCGCCGCGCCCGCCAGCAACTCTTCAATGTCGATGCCGCCCATCGCCGCGCTCAAAAGCCCCACAGGCGTCATCACGGAGAACCTGCCCCCGACGTTGTCCGGAATTACAAACGACTCGAAGCCCTCCCTGCCGACTATCTCGCGCAGCAGGCCCTTCTCCCTGTCGGTCGTGGCGATGATGTGACCGGGGGCTTTTTTGCCGAGTTTGCGGCGCAGTATCTCGCGCACCACCATGTACTGGCTCATCGGCTCGGCGGTGCCGCCGGACTTGGAGATGAGGTTAAAGAGGGTCTTCTTCGGATCGATGACATCCAGCAGCCCGGCGAAATAGGCCGGGTCCACGTTGTCCATCACGAATATGCGCGGATACCCGCGGCGTTCTTTACGGTCGAGAAGGTTGTAGAACGGATGATTGAGCGCGGCCTGGAGGGCGATGTTGCCCAACGCCGAGCCGCCGATGCCGAGGACCACGAAGTTCTCGAACCGGTCCTTCAGTTCGCGCACCGTGCCCTTGATGTCGTTGACCAGCGCCTTCTGGTACGGCAGGTCGTAGAAGCCTATCTCGCCGGACTTGCGTTCCGCGACGCACTTCTTATGACAGGCCGCCGCCCTCTTTTCGAACGCCTTGATTTCCGCCGGCGATATGCCGTCCTTCTTCCCGACGGCGGCCGCCGTTACGTTGTTGAAATCAACACGAATCGCCTCGTTTTTCTTTTTCGCCATGCCTTTCTCTCCGCACTCCTGTCATCTTACCACGGATTACACTGATTTTTACGGATTGCACGAGAATAAAGAACTCGTGAAATCTGTGGTTGAAAAACCGGCATACCGTTCGTTGGATTTGAACTCCTGCTCAGATGTATAACTCCCAGGAGAAGGAGAAGCCGGTCTTGGCCCTGGCTATCAACTCCTCCTCGTCGAGGGCGGTAAGCGGGCTTATCTCGATGCGCCAGGGTGACGTGCCTTTTCCTCCGCGCGGCAGGTCCAGCCCCGCGGCGCGCATCCAGCGCGTCCACTGCTCGACCAGGTGCCTGCGCGCGGTCTCGGGCGAGTCCTCGCCCTCGGCGTTCTTCACCGGAGAGAAATCCTCCTCGCGCCTGACCTGCATCGTGACGGATTTCTCCGCCTCGCCGAGCGCGTCGAAGACGAAGGTCTCGAACTTGATGCCGTTCTTTACATCCTTCGGGACCGGCGCGCCCTTCTCGTCTATGGCGTTCACGTGCTTGACGGCCTTGTGATACGGCAGTTGCAGTCCGCCCTTGTTCATGCGCTCGACGAAATCCACGCGCAGCATGTGCACGGCGATGTTGCCGCCGTCGTACTTCAGCGAGCCGTCGGGGTTGCGCTCGTGCATCTGTTCCTTCGTGAGGTCGCTGTATTCGACGACGCCTAGTCTTCCGTTTATCAGTCCGACGATGCCGACCTTTTCCTCTGCGTGGGCCTTGCTGACGACCTTTGTGGACATTTCCGCTCCTTCCAGATGGTGATAACCGATGAAGACGGGGTCGCAGATTTTTACGAGGACGTTATCGACCTGGAAGTAGAATATCTCCTCGATGCCGCGCTTCTTCATGTCGGCCAGCGCGCCGCTCTTTTTCAGCGCCAGGAGCGAGCCGCCGTGGCCGTTGGGGTTCATGGAAATCCGGCCTTTCTCCTCGAGCAGGAATTTGCCGTCCTTATCGACGGCGGGGATCATGTCTTGTGGAAAGAAATGCACGTCTCCGCGCGGCAGGCCGAAGTAGTCATGCTCTTCGAAGAAGCCCGTGGTGTCGCCGTGGTTGGCGATGCTGGTCATTATGTACCACGGTATCCGCTTTCCGTAGCGCCGGGAGGCGGCGATAATCTTCTCGGCGTGGAGTTGGAAGAGCGTCTTGTTCTTTACCGGCGTTATGGGGTAGGTGCCCTTCGGCTTGTCGTAACCCAGGCGCGTGGCCTGGCCGCCGGCGACGAGGAAGGCGGCTACCCCGCCCTCTTTGAGCAGTTTCACGCCGGCCGTATGCGCTTCGGCCTCGCGCCTTTTTTCCTCGTCACTCGCGGGAACGGGGACCATCGGCGCAGGCTCGATTACCCTGTCCGCCTTTTTACCCGCTGCCCCCTTTACATGCTCCGCGACAAGGCGGTTCATCAGGTCGAAGTCGATAGTCGCGCATTGCTCGACAAGGGCATTGCGGGCATCTTCGGACAGTTCGTCCCAGAAGCGGAAGACATGCCCCTGGCCTTCGTCGAACATGCGGTCGATTGCCGCCTGCCGCCGCGCGTCGGCGACCTTTGGTTTTTTCTGTGCCATCATTTCACCATTGAATTGACAATCTTCATAACGCGGTCCCTGATGCCGGCACATTCCTTCGTGACCTTTTCGATTTCGGCGCGGGTCCCGGCGACGAGTTCCTCGTCCTTGAGGTATTTGCAGTTGATTTCGACGTTGAGGCGGGCGCCGTGCATCGCCGCCTCGGCCAGGAGCATGGAAACACCCGCATCGCTCACGAGGTTCAGGTTGCCGATGTTCGCCATCTTTTCAGCGATGGACATCTGCTCGCGGCACAGGCGGAAGAGGCCCATGGGCACCTCCATCGCCCTTTTCAGCGCATTTTGCATTGCCTCTTTTCGGGCGGACCTTTGCGCGTCCGTCTCCTTTGGCATTTGCGAGGCCCTGGTGTAGCCGTTGTACGCCTCGACGTCTTCATCGATTATCTTCGCGCAGGCGTTCATTATCTCGGCGCTGCGCTCGAGCGCCTCCCGCGCCTGCGGTTCGACTTCCTTGTGCTTCTCGCCGCCGACGGTGAAGTTCGCCACCATGCACGACATGGCCGCGGCCAGCGCGCCGGCCAGCGCGGAGACACTGCCCCCGCCGGGCGCGGCCTTGCGGGCGGCGCAATCGTCCAGGTAGTCGGCAATGGGTCTGTCAAGATACACTTGGGCGCCTCCTCAACGCCTTGCGGTGACAGTCACCATCTACGAGCAGGCCCCCGACTGCGTCGGGGTCTGCGCTCCGCCCGTTCCGGGTCCTCGCCCTGAGGACCCGTCAGGGTCCGAATGGGTAATTGGTGACAGTCACCGAAGGCTCGTGAAATCCCGTAATTAGCCCGTACGGGCCGAAGTCGGCAAAAACCCGGCCAACTTGAGAAGTTTGAAACACCCCCTGACGTTCCGTTACTTGTCGGAGAGGGCCTCGATGCCGGGCAACTGCTTGCCTTCCAGAAACTCCAGCGACGCCCCGCCGCCGGTGGAGACGTGCGTCATCCTGTCTTGCAGGTCGAAACGCTTCAGCGCGGCGACGGAGTCTCCTCCGCCGACGACGGTGGTGCCCTCAACCTGGGCTATGGCCTGCGCAATCT
>QNCA01000199.1 GCA_003644325.1 Planctomycetota bacterium | reverse complement strand
TTCTGTCGGGGCGGAGCGAAGCCCCGACAGGTCGGGGACTCTGTTTATCGGTGGTTGCCTGTTGCCCGTTTCTTCTGACTTGAAAGCAGGCAAGTAGGAGAATAGGCGAGTAAGAGAGTAGATGGAAACGCTGAAAAAGCCGATATTAACACAGGCGGGAAGGAGAAGAGAAACACCTTCAGAAAGGAGCAGGGAGTAGTCCAGTAGTCAGGATTTTGCCCTTATACTCGAGAGGTGATGCCCATGGCTGACTCCCGAACACGCCGCCGAACGACACGCCTGCAAAAACGCGCTTACGATGCCTTCACCCTCAGCGAATTTACCAGCCAACTGGACGAACTCGGCATCAGCGAACTTGCCAATTTCTTCGCGGTGACGATTTGCGGTCAGTTCGCCGTGCCGCAGGTGCAGATATTCCTTCGCGATGCGGCCGTGCTGACGCTGACGGCCTGCAAGGGCATCGAGGGATGCGAACCCCAGACGCTCAAAATCTCAAAGCCGGTTCACGACGAACTTGCAAACAACAAGTCGGTCCGCAGATTTGAAAAGGCAAAAACGCACCCGGTGCTTGCGCAACTGGCCGGGGCGTTTACGGACTGGAAGCCTTCGCTGATGTTCCCGATGGTGCACAAGTCCTCACTGGTGGGGCTGTGCGCCGTCGGCAGGCGCATGGATGGAAGGCCGCTGGGGGACTACCAGATAAACCTCCTGAGCGCGATGGTCAGCCACGTAAGCCTGGCCATCGGCAACTCCCGCGTGCTGGAGAAGGTACGAGAGACCACGCAGATAATCAAAGAAATGGACCGTGAGAAACAGGCGATGCGCGACCAGCGCGAGGATTTCGTGCGACTGGCCTGCCATGAACTGAACACGCCGCTGACCGTAATCAACCTGAGCCTGAACATGCTCCTCGATGATGAAGGCGCAAACCTGAGCGATTACCAGAAGAACCTCGTCGAACAGATAAGAGAAAACAGCGCGCGGCTGGCGGAAATTCACAGGGACCTGATAACCTTCGCCAAGAGAAACGTCACGCCCCGGCACGACGCGACGGTAACATCCGTCCTCAAAGAAGTCGTGGACCGCGCACTCGAGAAGTCACAACCGCTCTTTGCCGAGCGTCCCGACATCGAACTCCAGGTCGCCCTGTCCGACGACCTGCCGGCAGTGGCCGCCGACGGTGAGAGCCTGGCCCGCGCCCTCGTGAACATCCTGCAAAACGCCATCAAATACACGCCGGAAACCGGCGGCAAGATAAGACTGGAAGCCTCGCGCAAGGACGACAGCGTCATCTGCAACGTAACCGACAACGGCATCGGTATAGAATCCAAGTATATCGAGAACGTGTTCGAACCCTTCTTTGAAGTGATAGACACGCGCAAGCGGAGTTCGTCAAAGACACGATTCCTCGGCGCGGGACTGGGACTGGGACTGACCATCGCGCGCGACATCGTGGAGAAGCACGGCGGCAAGATACGGCTGAAGAGCAAGGGCAAGAATAAGGGCACGACGGTATCCCTCATGATTCCCGCCGCGCCGGAGGGGATTAACCGGAACAGTCACTGAAAGCGGGCCAGGCGTCCGTCGCAGTCGAAGGCCTTCTTGACGCCGCCCGGGTTGCAAAAGTGCTCGGTCCAGGAATCCTTCTCGCCGGTATCGGGGTCGCGGAAGTAATCGTTCTTGCTGCCGACTTTATCTACCCGCGGGGCGCAAAACGTCCCGTATATCGCCCCGGTAACGTAGGCCCTCGTTATCTTTTTCTCCGCGGTCATCGTACCGCCAAAATGTGAGTCGCCGGGCAGCATCTCGCCATTCCAGTCGTAACCGATGTACATTTTACCGATACGGCCCTTGTATCCTGCGGTGGTGAAATCCGTTCCCTCGACGTTTCCGCCGATATAGAACCTGCCCAGTTTCGACTTGTAACCGTCGGCGGAAAACTCCGACCCCGTCACACCGCCGCTTATGTAGAACTTGTCCAGTTTGGCCTTGGAGCCATACGCGTCAAACGAACTGTTGCTTACGTCCCCCCCGATATACGCCTTGCTTATGCCCTTCAAGGCGGAGAAGACGCTGTCAACAACGTCGTTGCCCGCACGCAATTCGCTTATCTTGCCTTTTTTCCCGCTGACCGTGACATCGGCCCCGTCAAAGTCCCCGCTTGCTATCAACTTCTTGATATACTGCGCGTCGATATCGCCGATTATGCTCTCCGCCCGGATATTATCTATCCTGCCGGCATTGGTCCCGTCAACGTCGCCCAGCGCTCCCGCAACGATGATATTCTTCACCCTCTTGCCCTGTTGAATTGCGATATCCAGAAAGGCGAGGTCCCCGTCGATATCCAGCGTTCCGAAGCCGCTCCCGTAAATCGTAACGTGCGGCGCGGGTGAATCGTTGTTTGCGGTCAGGTAAAAGCCGCTGTTTTTCTTCGCGCCGGCAATGACCACAGACTCGATGTCCAAACCGTTGGGAGAAGATCCGGGAAACGAGATATACGCCGCCCCGCTGCCCTTGTACTGCAACGCAACCGCCTCCGTCGTAGCGTCAACGAATACGAACGGGCTGTCTTCCTTTGTCAGCATAACGATCGTGCGCCCGACCGCTTCGCTCCAGTCGCCGGCGCTGTCCTGCGCCCGGGCGAAGTAGGCATTCTCCCCCGGGTTAAAACCGTACGTCGCACTCGCCCACATCCAGTCGCCCCCGTCCGTATTCACGCCGTCCCCCAGGTACCCGTCGGTATCGAGGTCCAGAATCCCGTTGCCGTTGGTGTCTCTGTAAAACTCCACCCCCGCAATCGTCCCGTCGATGTCCGTGACGTTCCGGGCGGTCAGCGTGAGATACTCCCCGGCGCCCAGGGGGTCGAACCAGGCCGAAAGCGACTCGACCTCGGGGAGCATGTTTACCGCGGCCGACATGTTGACGTAGTCGAATTGCGCCTGGAGTTCCCCCGTGAAAAGGGGCGGCGTGTCGCCCCACTCATGCACCCACGTATTGAGATATATCGGCGCCGGGGCATCCGGCAGGTAGTGGATGCCGAACGCCTGCTGAAAATCGAAACCCCGTATCCCGGAGCGCGTGGTCGTGTCGGTGTAAACAGGCTGCTTTATTCCTTGGGCGTCATAATAGTATAGAACGACGTCCTGCGGGACTTCGTCAACGTAGAATTTAATGGAACTTGCGGACCAGTCGAACCCGTATTCGTGCCACTGCGTGGTGTCAACCGCCACCGAAGCCGTTATGCGCTTGCCGACGCCGGTTTCGCCGTTGATTGATGGATCACTGTACCACACCGTGATGTGAGCGTTGCCCGGCTCCTCGCCAAATATCTCGATATCTATTTCCTGCAGGTTGTTGCCCGCGGCGCCCGCCTCCGGCATCTCCAGGTATGTAAAGAAGGCGGTGGTGCCCCCCCTGCCCTCTTCCGCTCTCATGCGCGCCCTGTAGGAGCCATAGTGGTGATAAGCGGTAAAGCCCTCGTCATTCCGGCTGATGATTTGCGCGCCGCGCCGAGGATGCTCAGGGTCGGAATCGTTTATCATCGTGAAGGCGGCGATGCCGTCCGCCACCGAAATGTTCTCCGCCTCCGCCCGGTTGCCGCCCGCGATGGGCGCATCGTCAAAGACATTCCAGGAATCCCCGTCGATACCGTCGCCGGTGAACTCATCAGAGAAAAAGCCCGGCACCTCCACGCTGAACGGCCCGTCCATCACGACCCAGCCGCTGTCCAAGCCTTCGTCATCATACGACTTCGCGCGCACCCAAACCGTATCGTCGTGCGTTTCAGACAGATTCATATCCAGCGCCCAGCCGTTGCCGCCGAACCAGTCCGTCCCGTCGGGCACCGGGGTCGCGCCGTCATAGAAATGGCTCGACCGCCAGTTCACACCGTCACCCGACCACTGAAACTCCACCCGCTCAACGGTCCCGTCCGCATCCGCCGCAATCGCCGTCGCGGTCAGTCGGCCCGAGGGAAACGCCTCCCCCGGCAAAGGCGTTACGACCCCCACCGTCGGCGGAATCCCGTCGAGCAGCAGCCTGCTCTCAAGTGCCTCGAAGACCGCCGGGGCGGCTGCGATGGAATTGGATTTCGAGAATCGGTTCAGACGTGCCGGCCTGCGCAGTATTTTCACTGTAAAACCCCTGCTATCCCATGCGTGCTGATTCGAAACGCAATCATGATGTTTGACGAAAGTATATTACCTTTTCCATATCAGTCAAGCGAGAGAGGATTATAATGTGCTCAAGTTGACTGACTTTTTCCGGGCAATGCCGGATGTTTGCCTATAAGTTTCCATTTTGCTGGGTCTTACGGTGACAGTCACCAATCTACGATCCGTTCCGACAAGGGCGGAACGGCTCCGTAATTGGTGACAGTCACCGAGGTTAA
>QNCA01000198.1 GCA_003644325.1 Planctomycetota bacterium | reverse complement strand
CCAGGGCAGAAGGTACGACGAAGAGACGGGATTATACTACTTCAGGAATCGCCAGTACGACCCGGTGCACGGCCGCTTCCTCTCCCGCGACCCGATGGGCTACCGCGACTCCTTCTGCCTCTACCAATTCGTCAACAACAATCCCGTCTGTTACGTCGACCCGATGGGATGGACTAAATTAAAAATACAAGCTGACTATGAAAGCGCAATGTGGGAGGTGCTTACTGGGATTAACCTTGGGACAGGGCTATGTATTTCCACTTGGATCCAAGCGGGGAACATTGAGTGTGGCGAAGATGCTGGTTACAAGTTTGCTACCGATGATCCACCCCTTGCTGATTATTCGACGAGAACCTATCTTGTGGCCCTAGGTTGGCACATAGTAGCACAAACTCAACAAAAAGAGAAGATCAGCCGGAAAAGTAAGGGCAAAGATCAGGAAGGCTATCGATATTATGCACACTTTTTAATGATAGAAGCCCTGAGTGTGTCGGTTGGAGCATCGGCGGGCGGATCTGTTAGTGTATCCACTATTCTTGAGACACAAAGATACTATTATAAAATAACCTTAAAATTGTGGGCTGATGGTTCAAGTAACGGGTCGTTGGAACTTTCATATAATCCTCATGATAAGGATTATCATCGTTTTCGCATAACAGGCAACAATGGGGAGGATTGGTCAAGGAATTGGTCAAATCCTATAAAGGGATGGCCGTATCATCCTGAGAAATTCTGGTGATTCTTTTTAAAATCTATACGACAAGCACCAAGCGGACGGACGGTGGGAAGGGCGGTATTCGGGGTTGCTCTTGCCACCCTCGAAGCAAACGGCAGGTATGAAAATGCGAGATATTGACCGGCCAATGGCGCTTACGGTCCGCGTAGTGGCCGGTGATGAAGACTTGGCCTTTCTTGACCTTGCCTCTTTGGCTTATGTACTGGCGCTTGACGTCTTCGGTGGCACTGCCTTTTTGAGCCCGCCGGAATCATTGATGATAAACACGCCGTTTGGGCGTGGGCTGGTGTGGAGGATCGGCCAGAAGCATTCCAATGCGTCTGTCATTGAGGGCCCCTGCTTCCCAGGGACTTTCGACAAGGAAGTAACGCAGGCTTTGATAGCGCTCGTGGCTCTTGCGAAGCGTCTTGTTAAGAATCTCCAGCAGGTAGGCGCGAAAACCCTCGCGCTGGTTGGGCTTGGCAAAGAGGTCGTCGAATCTTTCAAAAAACGGTTTGCATACACGATTTGGTTCGTTGACGATGAAATTCATGGTATACCCGCCAAATCATGGGTAACTAGCAGATTTATCGTCAAATTGCCTTTCGCAACTCAAATCTCACCAATGGGAGAATTTATTTATGCTTATGACATCAACAATATTTCCTCTGCTTGTTTTTTTATGCATTTGCGCAGCAGTGCTTTTTGCTGTTACCATTTTCTTAGTTAAGCGCCATAGGGCAGTTGTGTTGAGCGTGCTGGGCGCCTTGATTCTTTTGGCAATAATCGGTTGTGTGGTATATGGTTTATTAGGCGCCGCAACTGCGCACATACGTCAAGCGGAAGGGGGAGGTTGTATTGAAACAAGTGAGAACTGGAGTTATGACTATAAACTTGATTGGTCCATATCCGATGAAGAGATATATTTTGTCTGTAAATTTTTATTCAATGGCAACGACATTATCGTTGAGTGGGACAACCAAGCAAATGATTTGATAGTAAAGAGCAAGGGATTTGTAATTGGTGAAAATGAAGGGTTATACAAGTCAGCTCTTTCACACTTATTAGGTGTATGCAAAGAGCGATTAGATGAGAACCGGAAACAAACACCAGATAAAGATACGCTTAGAAGCATTATCTTATGGTCTTTCTTGGCATTCAGAACACAAGAAATGTTGTCAAGTTTAAATGGTGATATTTGATTCGTATATATTATAGAACTCATCATTAATACATTTTCTTCGCCGCATTTGTGCGTCAGTTCATTTACGGAACCAACATAGATGAGGTCTTGGAACTTGAAATCGTCGGCGCGGCGAAGTACTATTATCATACCAACGTTCAGGGCAACGTTGTCGCGCTGACGGACGACGCCGGCGCAGTCGTCGAAGAATACACCTACGACATCTACGGCAAGGCTTACAGGCCGCTTGGCACGCCGATAACTGGCACGTGGACCTCGGTCTCCTACGATGGCGGCACCGGCCTGACGACCTTTACCGATACCGGTTTGAGTCTGACCGCCGGGGAATTCAAGGGCGGCCTTGTCATTCTCAACGACTCGGCCGGCGGCAACCACCAATACAAGCAGTTCGTGATCTTTGACAACGGGACCGACAACATCAAGATACTCGGCGACGTGGACTCCATAGGGCTGAAGCCTTACAGCATCCTTGCCAGGGCTTATGCGGTCCAGGGCTCCGGTGTAGGCAACGTAATTCTCTTCCAGGGCAGGCGACTGGACGCTGAGAGCGGCCTCTACTACTTCCGCAATCGCCAATACGACCCGGTCCACGGCAGGTTCTTGAGCCGCGACCCCATGGGCTACCTCGACAGCATGAACCTCTACTCATTCGTCAACAACAATCCCGTATGCTACGTAGACCCGAGCGGACGCGTTATAAAGTATGCGGCTACCCAAGTTACTTGGGATTTCTGGGATCTGTATGGATGGTTCTTTATGGGGCAGACAAGAAACGTTGCAGAAATTGACCAAAAGGATAACTGTTGCTTACACTATAATGGCTTTACTGACTATTCCACAGAAGAGCATTGTGTAAAACCTGGTGGCTGGTTACACTGGATAAAATTTTCATTTACTTCTATGGCGAGAGCCACTGTATCTACGGGCGCCTGTGAGTGTTGTGGTGAGAAAGTTGATGGCTTGGAAATAACAGTATATCATCTTGCCAGGTTCGATGGTTCTGTCTCGTATACTTTTGGCGCGGGGGTATCAGTTGGGTATGACACAAAGTCATTCGGAAAGGTTAGCGGTCATTTAAATGCATCAGTGACTATCCCACCTGCTACGGGTCAAATAAGATCTATATACAAATTTACTGTATGTCCAGGCATAGATACCAATTCTTGGCCAAGAATAAAATGGAACACGGTAAGTTATTGGTCAAGTACAGACGACGTGCCGGAAATGCATGACCGGCGCCATTCTGGTCCAGGGATGTTAGATACCAGTGGTATTAGCGATTGGCTGGAGTAAGATAGAATGTCTTGCGTGTATGATAGAGAGTTGTTTATTTGTGAGGTCAGGATCATGCTCAAACAAATTATCTTGGGATTGGTGTTTTGGTTGGGAGTTCTTTGCGGGGTTCTTCCATTGTGCATACATGATCTAAACCTGCTAGGTGTAACTTTCTGCTGGATATCGTTCTATTTGTGTATGGCAGTTTCGTTCATTTTTGCCTGCGTGTATTTCCGAAAGAGCGTAATTGGAAAGATTCTTATGATTTCTGTCAGTCTTTTGCTTGTGGCAAGCATCATATGGGTGCTCGTTTGTATTGGGAGGGCACCTCACAACACTGGAAGGTCCAAGCGCGAAGTATCGTCACCCACACCGACTTCACGCTCGACACAGTCAACAACCGCACCGCGGTGGACGACACGCTGGGCGCCGCCGGCACCGAGCACGACGCCGCATATACGCTCAACGACCTGCACCAGTACTCGTCTCTCACATACGGCGGGACCGCCTATTCACGCTCCCACGGCAGCGCGGGCAATCTCGTCGATGAAGACACTGCCGACCTGACCAAGTACGCCTGGGACTACAACGATAAACTGGCTGCCCGCTGGACCGACGACGGCGCGGGCGGCGGCACCGCCGACAACGGCATAATAGACGGCACTGAGACCGTGCACTACCAATACGTCTACGACGCCATAGGCCGAAGGGTCCTCAAGGACGCATCCACCGATACCCGATATATCTATAACGGCTGGCAGTGCATCGAGGAATATGAGGATTCGGGCTCCGGGTTTTCCTTGAAACTCACCCGGGTGTATGGTAACAATATCGACGAAGTCTTGCAGGTAGAGATAGGAAGCGATAAGTACTACTTCCATGCGAATGTGCAGGGCAACGTCGTTGCACTTACTGACGACGGCGGCACGGTAGTCGAGACCTATGAGTATGATATATATGGTCGCCTAACGGCTGCCGAGGCCTGGAACGGTTCAGCGAAGGTAACGGTTCGCGACGGCGATACGGACGGTGACGGCGACGTTGACGGAGATGACGATCCCGCGTATCTGAACGACTTCATAGACGCGGTGGAACTCTTCGCCGTCTCACTCATTGACAACGAAATGTTGTTCCAAAGCCGCAGGCTGGACGAAGAGAGCGAACTGTACTACTTCAGGAACCGCCAATACGACCCGGT
>QNCA01000197.1 GCA_003644325.1 Planctomycetota bacterium | reverse complement strand
TCCGTCATTACCGGCTACATAACAAAGGTGGAGGAAGTAGTACGGGGCAACACGGCGGACCTCATCGTGGAGCGGGCCGACGGGCAAAGCATCATCTACGGCCATGAGCAGGCCCTGCAAAAAATAACTGAACTCAGGGACCTTGCAGAGCAAAGCGCCCCTCAGGACAGGCCCGGAAAATACCAGACGGTCCTGCAGAAAATATCGGAGGCCAAAGAGATTGCGGAGCAAGAGGTTGGAGAGCGCTCGGCCGTCAGGCAAGGCAACCTGCGGCAAAAGATATCGGAAGTAAGGGAAGCCCTGGAACAAGCGGCGGGAGAGAACCTGCCGTCCAACTACGGAGATCTGTTGCGGAAAATATTAGAGGTGCAAGAGATCGCGGCGCGGACCGTTGACCTGAAGACAATATCATCGCTGGACCACATTGATGCCGTCGCTCCCGCCATAGAAAGGGGCGTGCTGGTCTCGTACCGGAACAAAGAGTACCAGTGGTGCATGCTGAAAGGCATCGATCCGAAGCGGGAGATGAAGATAGGCAAATTCAGGGAATACGTGGACAAGAATATGGACGTCGAGAAGGAGTTCTCGAAGACGCACGGTGGAGAGCCTCCTGTCCTGATGGGCCGGGCGGTGCTGAGGACGGAGGGCGTAGCGCCGGGACAATCGGTTGAGATAACCACGTCACCGGCCGCCGGCAATGGCGGCATTGTCACGAAAAGTTTTTATATTTCCGGCTTCACGCAATCGGGCGGCTTCGACATAGACCGGCGGGAATGCTACGTGCCGCTGGCGGCGGCCCAGGAGATGCTGGGGCTGAAAAGCGACGAGATAACACACGTCAGGCTGCAGGTAACGGACCAGCGCCGCCTGACCGACGTGAAGTTCGCCGCGGCAAGGGCGCTTACGGGTTTTGAGTTCAAGCGGCGGGAAGAACGGAAAGACGAAGAAAGGGTCATGTTCGGCAATTACTTCATAATGTCCTGGCGCGAGAAGAAGGCCAACGAGATTTTCGCGGCGCGAAACGACCTGAAAATCCTCTCGTTCATCGTCGTGTTCATCTTCATCGGCGCGGGATTCGTGACCATGGCGATACTGGTGATGATGGTATTCGAGAAACGCAAGGACATAGGAGTGCTGAAAGCGGTAGGCTGCTCGCGGCACGGCGTGGTGGCCCTGTTCCTCTTGATGGGCCTCATAATAGGCCTGTCAGGCTCCGTTCTGGGCATGGTATCCGGCATACTCGCCTCGGACAACATCAACGAGATAGCCGATGTCGTAGAGAAAATATCCGGCAGGGAGGTCTTCTCCAAAGACGTGTATTACCTGGACGAAATACCGGCCCACCTGGCTCCGGATGCGGTCTGGAAAATATTCCTGGTGGCGACAGGCGTGGGCCTGGTGAGCAGCGTCGCGGCGGCGGGGAGGGCGGCGGTAATCGAGCCCGTCAGGGCGCTCAGATATGAATGAAGTTAAGCGCTCGGGGAGTCGGACCCTCCCCGCCCCGACAAGTCGGGGCTCCTCCCCGGCCGTAAAGACCGAGGCTTTAGGCTCGGGCGGGCAGCGTCTGACCCCCTCGCTACCCCGGCAACCGGTTCGGCAACCCGGGAGAATAATGCGCATGGCGAAATTACTCAAAGCACAAAACATACATAAATACTACGGCGAAGACGGCGGCAAACTCCATGTCCTGCAAGGCGTGAACATGGAGGTGAGGGACGGCGAGATAGTGACGATAGCGGGCGCCTCCGGCGCCGGCAAAAGCACGCTGCTCCATATACTGGGCCTGCTGGACAAACCGTCGAGCGGACACGTCTACTTCAAGGGCGCCGACATACACGCGCTTCCCGCGGGCAGGAAAGCGGCGATGCGGAACAAGGAGTTCGGTTTCGTATTCCAGTTTTTTCACCTCCTTCCGGAACTGGACGCCCTGGAGAACGTGCTGTTGCCGGCGATGGTCAAGAACACCGCGTTCGGCTGGCTGGGGCGTAAAAAAGAGTTGAAAGGACGCGCGGAAAAGATTATAAACGACGTCGGCCTGTGGGAACGCCGCAAACACAAGCCCAAGGAACTATCCGGCGGCGAGAAGCAGCGCATAGCGATAGCGCGCGCGTTGATGAACGAGCCGGAGATACTCTTTTGCGATGAGCCGACCGGGAACTTGGACTCCCAAACCAGCAAAGAGATAATGGAACTGCTCTGGTCGCTCAATCGGCGGAACAACATGGCGCTGGTAATAGTGACGCACAATTTTGACCTGGCGCGCAACAGTGGACGCATGCTCCGGATGACCGACGGCAAACTGGCCAAAGCGTCAAAAGGCACGGACCCGGGCGGGCGCCCATAATTATTGAACCGTGTGAGGTTGCAGCGCTGAAAGTAAATCCTTTCAAGGAAGCGGAGAACAACCATGGCGAGATTACGCGTGATCAGCGGCGCCAACGTGGGAAAGACATACCCACTGGCCATGGCGGCGAGCAAAGACGCGACCTCGCGCGAGGACAGTCTGGTCATCGGGCGCGACGTGGACAACGGAATCATCGTCGCAGACCAGGGGGTTTCACGGCACCACGCCGAGATATTCAGGATAGGCGACCGATACTTCCTGAAAGACATGGAGAGCAAAAACGGAACGTTCGTCAACGACGAGGCAGTAAGCCTGGAGGTGCTTAGCCCGGGCGACAGGATACGCATCGGCCAGACCGAGTTTGCATTTGAGGAATCCCCCGCGGACGAAGCGGCCGGGCGCGTGCGTTACTCCAGCGGCGCCGTCTCCGCCCCGACAATGGTAATCAACCTGAAGAAGATCCGGGAGGAACAGCGCAAACTCGCCGCCAGGGGAAAGGCGCTGGCCGGGGAGAACTTCCAGATACTCCATCAGACCGCAAAGGCGATAAGCGAAGAGCGCAACGAGCGGAAATTGATGCGGTCCATTCTGGAACTGGCATCCGAGGCAACAGGCGCCGAGGAAGCCCACGTCATACTGGCCTCGCCCAAGGGGGAACTGATCCTGCGGGAAAGCGTAACATCCAAGGGGCAAACCGCAACGGTCAGCCGCACCATCGTCAACCGCGTCATACAATTCCACCGCGCCGTACTTTCGCAGGACGCCGCGCAGGATGAAAGGTTCAAGAAAGGAAAGAGCGTCATCGCGGGCAAGGTGCGCTCGGTCATCTGTGCACCGCTCACCGTAGCGGGCAAGGTGAACGGCGTGCTCTACCTGGCAACCTCAAGGACATCGGAGGAATTCTCGCCGGAAAACCTGGAACTCATAACAGTACTCGCCATACAGTTGGGATTGGCGCTTGAGAACCTCCGCGCCGCGGAAAGGCAGAAAGCGCTGTTCTTCAGAACGATCCGCGCCCTCATAACGGCCCTGTCCATCCGTGAACCGGAGACGCTGGGGCATTCCGAGCGTGTCGCGAACTACGTAAAGGCCATCTGCGACCAGTTGGACCTTTCCATTGAGGAAAAAAGCAGGATGCAAATAGCGGGCCTCCTCCACAACATAGGCAAACTGTCCGCCAGCGACGATGAATTGCGCCTCCTCAACCAGAACGCGAAGAGCGCCCGTCTGAAACAGATAAAACGCGCTGAAAAAATAATAAAAGAAATCGGCGGGCTCGACTTTGTGCTGCCCGGCATCAAGCACGTTTACGAGCAATACGACGGCGGGGGCATACCTGACGGCCTTAAGGGCGACGGGATACCCCTCATGGCCCGGATAATAGCGGTGGCGGACGAGTTCGACAAGTTGACCGCGATAACCGGCGGCGAGGGCGAGCCGATGCTGCTCAAGGACGCGCTCGAAAAACTGCGCAAGGCGAGCGGCAAGCACCTGGACGGCGATATCGTTACCGCGCTGATGATAGCCTACAAAAGGGGCACCTTGTTTGAGACCCCGCCGAAGCCGAATCCTTCGGCGCAATAACACGGCCACCATCCAGCCACACGCCTTCAGCACATAAACCCCGAGGCGAGCAGGGGAGAGGCTTTAGCCCCCACATCCATGCCTGTTAACACCCCATAGGCGCGCGTTGAAATCCTCGTGAGAAGCGCGGTAGCGCAGGGGGGCGGCACACACCGCCCGACAGGGGCAATGCCTGTAATAAGCAGGACTTACGACCATATCGGACGTGGGAACTACGGGCACACAAAAACAAGGTTCCCAAGTTGACTGACCTTTGCTAACCTCGGTAACTGTCACTAATTACCCGTTCGGACCCTGACGGGTCCTCAGGGCGAGGACCCGGAACGGGCGGAATCTCGCGAGCCTGCCGAACGAGATTCGTAGATTACTCAAGTTGACTGACTTTTTGTTAACCTCGGTGACTGTCACCAATTACGGAGCCGTTCCGACCTTGTCGGAACGGATCGTAGATTGGTGACTGTCACCGTAAGGTGTT
>QNCA01000196.1 GCA_003644325.1 Planctomycetota bacterium | reverse complement strand
TTACGGTGACAGTCACCAATCTACGATCCGTTCCGACAAGGGCGGAACGGCTCCGTAATTGGTGACAGTCACCGAGGTTAACAAAAAGTCAGTCAACTTGAGTTGTCTACTGTCGCGGAAAGCGGGTTTTCGGGTTGCCCTTCCCCACTCCCGGGGACAGGGGGTCTCGCTACCTCAGAATTGGCTGAAGTAATCACTGCCCTTCCCCGCTCCCGGGGACAGGGGGCAGACCCTTTCCCGCAATAGAAATTAATTGACGCGCCTTTTTCACGCCTCAAGGCGCTATCTTTCCATTCCTTTCATCGACAAAAACGCCGCCTTTTTTGAGCATGATAAAGGGGCAAGGGTCCAGGGACCACCGACCATCGGCGGATGGACGTAACGTGTCAGTCCATGGTTGAGGGACCTGGAGGCCGAATATCTAAGGTTTGAGAGGGCAGCGGCTTGAACCACTCGGGGGGCCGATGGGAAAATTTGTGGCGGCGGGAAGAAATATTCCCACCCGAACGGCGCGGCCAAAGACGTAACATTTGAAACCGTAGGCACTTATGCTTCCGCCGGGCAATGGCACAGGCATTGCTCTCACAATATTGCGCATACCACTGACGCTCGGTTCAGTCCATGCCAAACCGCGATAATCCCCAAATCAGGCAAATGCAAGCCGGAGAAAAATCAAGGTGGCGACTTAGCGAAATGCCATTTGGTGAAACCGAATTGTGGAAAAGAAAAATGCGTAAGAAAACACGCAAGGAACGGAAGTTTCGCGCCGGCATCCTGTTCAAGGGCATGGCGCTGGGCTTGCTGTGCAGCGCCTTCCTGCTGGCTCAGCAGAGCCTTCATGCGATCTGGACCGCGATCAGCCTGCCGCTATCGGGCCGGCCGTGGTCCCTGGAAGATATCCCCGCGGTCCTGGCACGCACCGATGGCTTGCAGGAGGTGGTATCCAAACTGGGCGACGCCTCATGCCTGATCCCCGCGATTCTGATTTTCTCCACCTGCTCGCTGTTCGGCCTGGGGGAAGGACTGCGAGCGGCTCAGTTCGCCGAATTGCGCCGGGCTGCCAAGCGTGAACACCAGCGCGTACTCCAGGTGAACAAGCAACTGCGAGAGTTGTCGCTTACCGATCCGCTCACACGACTGCCGAACCGCCGACACTTCTTCAAGCGGTTGGATACGGAAATCAAGAGGGCCGAACGGTACGGCCGGCCTCTCTCTTGTATAATGGTGGACCTGGATTTCTTCAAGAACGTGAACGACACTTTTGGACACCAGTTCGGCGATTACGTGCTCAGGCAGGTGGCCGACATCCTTAAATCTCACTGTCGGGAGGTCGATACGCCGGCCAGATGCGGCGGAGAGGAGTTCGCCGTTCTGATGCCCAACACGTCCTCGAAAGACGCCGAGGTGCTGGCCGAGAGGCTGCGAAAGGCGGTGGCCTCGCATACCTTCGCCAAGGGCGAGGTTTTCACCAACCTGACCATCAGTATCGGTGTGGCCAGTTGGACCGTCGAGGACCCCGTGACAAAGGAGAAACTAATCTACCGGGCGGACTCCATGCTGTACGAGGTCAAGTCGTCCGGGAGGAATGGCGTGTTGACGTGGGAGCGTTCGCATCACTGCGAAAAAACCGTGCGCAACAAATACCTGGACGAGCAACGCATGACAGACCTGCGCCACAGGCTTGCCACTTTCTCCAAGGACCTGAAACACTCCTACCTTTCGGCGGTTAATTCACTGCTGAGCGCCGTAAAGGTCCGCGATAATTACACGCTGGCTCATTCGTACGATGTCTCTCATTATGCGCTGGCCATCTCGCGTCAACTGGGCCTGAGCGAGGCAGACTCGGAAGTGATAAACAACGCGGCGAACCTGCACGACCTGGGCAAGATAGGCATAGACGAGCGGATTTTGTGCAAACCGGGCCGATTGACCAAAAAAGAGATGGAAGTAATGAAAGAGCACCCCCGCATGGCCGCCGAGATCCTGAAGCCGCTGAAGTTCCTTTCCACGGAGATAACCCTGATCATTCACCACCACGAAAGGTATGATGGCGCCGGTTATCCGCATAGGCTGAAAGGCGAGGCAATTCCGCTGGGTTCCAGAATAATCGCCGTGGCCGATGCCTTCAGCGCCATGACCACGGAGCGGCCGTACCGCAGGGCGATACCTCCCGATAAGGCCATAGAGGAACTGGTCGACAAGTCGGGCACACAGTTTGACCCCCAGGTGGTGAAGGCTTTTGTACAGGCGGTCAGGAGCGGCAAGGTCGCCCTGCCCGAGTCAAAGACTCGTGCACAGGCGAGGAGTGTTGCAGCCGGTGAAGGGGCGCCTTCACGATAGGCCCCCCGGAGGAGCAAAAAAAGGGGCAGGCTCCAACGCGTTTCGCTTTTCGCGAAGCGCTGAACCTGCCTTCCCCTGCAGTTCAAATTTATGGGCATATTGGGCGGGTAGCGTTCAGGGTCATCTGCCCCCCACAAGCCTGCCGCCACCCAATATACCCAGAAGATAAGTGGAGACGGTAATATCAAGAGCGCTATCGTATAAGCGGCCATCAACGCCGCTTGCTTTCAGGGGCACCCACGGAGGCGCTGTGAAGGGAGAAGTTCACACACCAAAAACCAGTTTTGAATTTGCGCCCCCATGGGTGTCATACAACCTGTGGTTTTTCTCTTCAAATGCCGCTCCGCGCGGCAAATCCCGAATGACCCGTAAGAAGAAACCCCATTGCGCCGCAAATCGTACCGTAGCCAGAGCAAGTCGCCGTACTCCATCCCCGTTGCTCCTCTTCCAATCGGCGACAACTTAAGGTGATTCTCCTTAAGGGCCTGCGAATCAACCCGCCCCCGGTCAACCCCGCGTTTCGTAAGCGGCCAAAGACCGCTTTGCTCTCAACGCCCCCGCCCCTCGACTCGGGCCGGGGACAGCCTCGTGACCGCCCTCTGCTACACCCGCCTTCGGCGGATACGCCCCTTGGGGTCACGAAATGATCGTCACCTATACACGCCTCGCAATTGTCGTGCCGCACGAAGCGCATGATGGCGCAAGGTACAATCTCTTGTAAGGCGCGGCATTATGCCTATTGGCCGGTTTGAATATCTCAATGGAGGCGCAAATGGCAGGTGGATATATTCAACACTGTTGCGTTTCCCCACACCCGGGAGGCAACAATGCGTGATTATAAACCAGGCAACAGAAATGTAGTGGAATCTTGAAGATCTGGGCTCAGGCGGGCAAATGGACCGAAACGGGCAAACCTCAGGTCTCCAGTTTCTGGTCTCCAGATTCAGGTCTCCGGTCGATGTCTGCCAGCAACTCCGCCATGGCCTCGCGTGCGGCGTTCTGCTCGGCTTCCTTCTTTGAAAAGCCCTTCGCGGGTTTGAAGACGCGGCCATTCACTCTGGCCACTACCTCGAAAGACTTCAGATGGTCAGGCCCTTCTTCGTGCAAGACCCGATAGGTGGGCGTGGCGGCGTGATGCTTCTGCGCGTATTGCTGCAAGAGCGATTTCCAGTTGCGCTGGTGCTGGTTCCGGAGCACCTGCTCTATCCCGTCAGAAAGGCTGTCCAGCACGAACCGTCTGGCGTGCTCCATGCCCCCATCCAGGTAAATCGCCGCGATGACGGCCTCAAAAAGGTTCGCCAGGATTGACCGCGGCATGACACGCTTTTTCAATATGCCCTTGCCCACCGCGATATAACTGTCCAAGCCCATGCGTTGCGCGGCACGCGCAAGCGTGGGCGAAGACACCACGACCGACTTTATCTTGGTCAGATCCCCTTCGTCGTATGACGGAAAGCGCGTGAAAAGATGCTCCGAAATGATCATGCCCAGGATGGCGTCGCCCAGAAACTCCAGCCGCTCGTTCGACGGCCGCGTGGGCGACTTCACCGACGAGTGCGTGACCGCTCGCTCAAGCAGTTCAATATTCTCGAAATGATAACCCAGACACTCTTGACACTGTTCGAAATCGTCCATAGGGGCTTCCCGTAATTTGGTTTTCCGGAATAGTGGGCACGACGAGTCTTTGCAGGATGACAATGCGTGGATTCGCTCGGCCTCATGCGGCTCAACGCGCCGCCCGGGCCGAAAACAGGCAGGAATCAAATTTGCCCTCATCCGCTGAGGCCGGTGTGAGGAGAAACTTAATTCCTGTTTTGCGCCACTACTACACAATATTATAACCTGATCCCGAGCAGAAAACAAGCCCGTGTCGGGGTGCGGGAGCATGTAAGAACCCCGGGCGCTGCCGGCACGGTGACTGTCACCACCTACGAGCCGGCCGCTCCTTCCGAGCGCCTGCGCTCCGCCCGCTCCTTCAGAGCGTCTGCGCTCCGCCCGCTCCGGGTCCTCGCCCTGAGGACCCGTCAGGGTCCGAATGGGTAATGGTGACAGTCACCGGTGCGGCCTTTC
>QNCA01000195.1 GCA_003644325.1 Planctomycetota bacterium | reverse complement strand
TCCCGGGCGGCCTTGCCGAAGGATGCCCGCAGGTCTTCGGAGCGCAGCAGGCGCGATATTTGTCCGGCCGTCGAACCGACGTCGTCCGGGTCTATGAGGAAGCCGTTGCGGCCGTGCCGCACGACTTCCGGGCAGCCGCCGTTACGCGTGGCCAGCACGGCCCTGCCGGCGGCCATTGCCTCGAGCAGGGCGTTGGGGAATCCCTCGTGCAGGGAGCAGAGGACAAATACGTCCATGACCGCGAGCAGGGGACGGGGGTCCGCCGCTTCGCCGAAGAAGGTTGTCCTGTCCCCTATTCCCAGAGAGGCCGCCGCGGCCTCAAGGTCGGCCCTCAGCGGGCCGTCGCCGACTATGAGGAACTGCGCTTCGGACACTTCCGCGAGAACGCGGCGCGCCGCCTTCAGGAAGCCGATATGGTTTTTCACCGGTTTCAGGTTGGCGAGTGTGCCGACCGTGGGGCGGCCGGCGCGCCAGGCGCCGCGCTTTGCGAGAACGGTATCGGTCTCCGAGGTATCGGGGATTCTGAAGCGCTCATCCGGGACCCCGTTGTGTATCACCTTGATTTTGTCGCCTGCAATGCCGCCTTCCTCGAGGATATGACGCGCTACGGCCTGTGAGTTCGCCGTTACGATGTGGGCGTTTCTGTTGACCCAGCGCGAGGCGCGTTTGTGCAGGCGCGTGGTTTCAAAACCCATGTCGCGTTTGCTCGCGATGGAGCGGACGCCGGCCAGATTGGCCGCCCAGGCGCCGAAGATGTTGGCGCTGAAGAGGTAGGAATGAATCACGTCAATCCCCTCGCGCCGGATGCGCCGGGCCAGCCGCCGGAGCGCGGCATACGCGCGGGGTCCGTAGATTCGCTTCAGGCCGAGGCATGATACCGGGACACCTCGGCCGCTTATATCATCGGCGAGCGGCCCCAGCCGCTGAAGGCAGCATACTTCGGGCTGGAAGACCTGCCGGTCGAGGGCGGCGAGGAGTTGCGAGAGATGGCGCTGAGTGCCGCCGACCTCGAGTTTGTCGATAAGGTAGAGTATCTTGATTTTTTTCATTTTGATTACGTCTTGCCGGGCGCGACACCGCGGATTTTGCGCTGGAGTTCGCGTCTGTGCCGTTCGAGCGCGAGTTCGGTCCGTGCCGCGTGGTCGAGTTTGGTCGTATGGGCCATTTTCATAATCACGGCTATGAGTATCCAGAACTGGAAGACGATTTCGTTGCTGTTGAGCCTGGAGCCGAACAGGTTGGAGACCATGAGCCCGGTAAGCCCGCCCAGGAATCCGACGGCGACGGCTTTGAAGAAGGGGTCGCGCGACCACCGCCAGACAAGGTATCCCTTGCGCCAGCAGATAAGCAGGATGAGTATGAAACACGCAGCGGCGGGGATGCCCATCTCCGCGGCATACAGCAAGTACGAATTGTGCGCGTCGATGCCGTGGACGTGTCTGGGTAGCCCAAAATCCTGCACGTACCACTGGAAGTTGCCGTAGCCGACGCCCACGAGAGGATGCGCCTGAATCATGCGAACGGCGGTCTTCCAAACCTCGATGCGGTTTTGCGTGCTGTAGTCCAGGGTGCCGTCCTTCTGTATGGTGTTGCGCATTCGTCCGACAAACACGCCCGGCACAAACTGGGGACATAGCGCCAGGAAAAGGACCAGGGGCACGAACGCAAAGAAAAACACCTTTCTGCTCCACAAGAAGACGGTAACGGCCAGGCCGGCGAAAAACGCCACCTGGCTGCCGCGCGAGAAGGTAAGCAGCATGGAACGCGCGCAGGCGGCGATAGGCAGGATAAGCGCCCAATACCTGGGATTGCGCCAGTTATACAGCAGGAACGCCGCCAGCAGGAATGTGTAATATGACATGAACGCGCCGAACTGATTGGGCTGGCCGGAGATGACGCCGATGCGCGCCTTGTCGTAACTGCTGAAGGTGTTATAAAAACCGCCCTTGTCCACGTAGTACCTCTTCAGGGCGAGGAAGCCGATAATGGAGGTGGTAATGCAAATGACGACGACGAGGCGGACAAGCGTGCGGCGGTCTTTGATATTGTTGACCACTATCAGGTATATGATCATCGGCAGCAGCCATTCTTTCATAAAGAATACGGAATCGAGAACGCTCTGCTCGCCTGTGTACAGTTCGCGCCTGAAAAGCGATATGATACCGAGGAAACAGAATATCAACACGGGCACGTCGATGGAGCGCCTGACATAAAAGCGCTTTTCCCGGCGAATCGTCTGGATGGCCCAACCCAGCAAAAGGAAAAAGGCGAAAATGTTCGTGATGTTAAAGCCCTGGATAAGTCCGCCGAAGTCGCCCGGCAGAACCTTCTGGAACGGCGCAAACACGCAGAACAGCAACATGAGACGCTCGTACTCTTCCACGCTGAACTTGATGCATATCAGGATGAATACGACGCCCAACGTGAGCATGAGGCCCATCGGCAGATGTACGCTGCGGTAGGGGGCGATGAGGCCGGTCAGGAAGAGGGCGAACAGAATGACCAGGACATAAGTTCGCCAGGTATCACGTCTGGCTTGCCCGGGCTGGAGCGCAAGTTGCGGATTTATCGTCGCGCTTCCCACCTTCATCCTCTCCTGCTCAATGCCGTTGTGCGATAAAGATGTTCCATTTTGGTCGTCCCGCTGTCGGAGCGGCGCCGCTCCACGACGGCCCGGCGGCCGTTACGCGCCATCTCGCGCATGCGGCATGGGTTCTCCAGGAGCGTGCAAACCGCCTCGGCCAGCGATTCCGCGTCGCGCGGGGGCACTATCATCCCCTCCGCGGCGGTGCGAATAATCTCGCGCGCGGGACCGACATCGGTCGCAATTACCGGCACACCCGCCTGCATCGCCTCGACTATCGTATGACGGTAACCCTCGGGAAGGTAGGAGGCGTCTATCAGGATGTCGATATCGCCCAGGAAGCGGGCGATGTCGTCCTGCCATCCCGCGAAGGCGACGCTTTCCGTCAGCCGCAGCGATTCGGACCGGCGCCGCAGTTCAATGTCGTAGTTGTCTCCGTTTATCGTGCGGCCTGCGATGACCAGCCTGGTCCGGGGGAACATCCTCAGGATGCGCGGCATGGCCTCCAGGACGTACTCGTGGCCTTTGCCGCGCACCAGATTGCTCGTCATTCCGAGCCTCGTTGCGGGCATGTCTCTTTCCTCTCTTTTATATGGCTTAATGTTTGCGAAACTGTCCCGTATTACCTCTATGCGCCTGCCGGCGCCGGGCAGGCGTCTGCGAAAGTGCATTTGCCCGGAGCGGCTGATGGCCACGAGCCTGCGGCAAAGCGGCGCCAGCAGTTTCTCTATTCGCGTGGGCCGCCGCTGCGAACGCAGGTGGCATACGATAGGTATATTCCGCGACCTCGCCGCCAGAATCACCGGCGCCGAGGAGTAGAGTTCGTTATTCAGGTGAACCACCGCGGGCCGGAGATGCGAGAACAACCGGTAAAGGTATATCGCGTCGCGCAGCCACCGTTCAGGGCCCCGGCAGAGAGGACGCACGGTCTTGAGTATCTCTACGTCCTCACGGTCGATCCTTTCCGTTGACGCGTCGGGCCTGGTAAAGAGCGCCGTGACGCGCAAACCGCTCATGTCGAGCGAGCGGAGCATCTCACCCAGGGCGCGGGCGGAGCCGCCCAGGCCGCTGCCCGTCTCTACTACGAGCACGCTGCGGGTGGTGCGCTTCGTCGTCATTTCCTGTACATGTAAATAGTGAAGTCGTGCGGCATGTAGTCGTGCCGAAGCGTGACGTACGGCGTCAGCGACTTGCAGAAAGCGAACGTCCGCTCCGGTGACGCGAAAAATTCCCCTTCTTCCCTTTTGTCGGCATAAGCGCTGAGCGAATTGAACGCAACAGCCACGCGACAAGTGCGGAACATCTTGGAAATGCTCTTTTGCATCAGTTCCCATGAGTCGGATACCGCCCGGCGGAAAATGCCGCTCGCGAAGACGTAGTCCCATTCGCCGTCGAAGGATTCCTCCAGGAAGTCGCCGACCTCGACGCTCACCTCCGGGCGCGCCTTCCTGATATGCCTGACGAACGCGGGCACGACCTCGATTGCGTGGTAACGAACACCCGGATCGCCGGCCTTGAGAAAATCGTAGAAGTCGGCCAACCCGCAATAGACGTCCAAAATGTCCGCGCCCCTTATATCGCCCACCTCGGCGAGCACTTCGAACCGGCGCAACTGGCTTTCCGGCCGTCCGAAGCCGAGGGTTTTGAATGATGCCCCGTGCTCGGCCATCAACTTTTCAAAGTGGTCGATGACGGCCGTCCTGTCTTCCCGTTTCATCCAATCGCTCCGCTGTATTTTTCGATAACATGCTCAAGTTGACTGAGTTTTTGTCAACCTCGGTGACTGTCACCAATTACGGAGCCGTTTCGACCTTGTCGGAACGGATCGTAGATTG
>QNCA01000194.1 GCA_003644325.1 Planctomycetota bacterium | reverse complement strand
GAATTCAGCAAGCAGGTTAATCAGCCTTGTTACAGTCCTGTTTGATGCAATCCCCATTTCCCCCGCCATCTTCGCGGCCGCCACCATGCCGACGGACACCGCCTCGCCGTGCAGCAGACGCCCGTAACCGCCGGTCGCTTCAAGCGCATGACCTATTGTGTGACCGAAGTTGAGCCTTGCCCTGGCGCCCAGGTCGCGTTCATCCTTTTCAACGACGCGCGCCTTGAGGCGGCAGCACTCCACGATGATATGTTCGAGCGAGCGAGGCTCAAGCCCGTGTACCCGCGCGGCGTTGTCTTCGATAAAGCGGAACAGTTTGGCGTTTCCAATTGCGGCGGTCTTGACCACCTCGGCCATGCCGTTGTTGAACTGCCTCACCGGCAGCGTCCGCAGCACCGCCGGGTCAATCAGCACCGCGACGGGCTGATGGAACGCGCCGAGCAGGTTCTTGCCCTCCTTCAGGTTGACGCCTGTCTTGCCGCCGATGCCGGAATCGACCTGTGCGAGGAGCGTGGTGGGGACCTGTATGCAGTCGATGCCGCGCATGTATGTCGCGGCCAGGAAGCCGGCGACGTCGCCGACGACCCCTCCGCCGAGGGCGATGATGACGTCGCCCCGTTCGATGCCCGCGCGCAGCAACTTCCGCGCGAGCGACTCAATCGTGGCGAGTGTCTTGCTGCGCTCCCCGGGCGCGATTGTAATTGTGTGCACCTTGAGGCCCGATGGTGAGAGCGCCCGCCGGATGCGCGCGCCGTAGAACCGACCGACGTTCGTATCGGTGATGACGGCACACCGGCCGTAGAATTGCGGCAGTTCTATCCGCAACGCCAGAAGTCCCGCCTCCACGCCTATCTGGTAGGTGCGTTTTTTCAGGTTGACGTTGACGCTTTTCATCCGTTACAGCCGTATGAGCCATGAAAGCGGGCAGCCGCGGAGCAATAAGGCATGCGAAGGGATGCGTCGAAGGGGATACTATTCAGCGCCCTTTGCGACTCCCCGTCCGGAGGTATTGTAAGTTTCCGAGGCCGCGAGAGCCGCGCCGAGCGCGCCTACGGTTTGCGGGTTTTGCGGCACAGCCACGTTGACGCCCAGTGTCTTCTCGATGGCGCGCACGACACCGCGGTTTAACGCCACACCGCCGCAAACCACCACGGAGCGCAGAAGATTCAACCCGGGCCTGGGTCTGAGCGTGCCGAGCATGCCCTCTATTCGTCCGGCCACGACGTTGTGAAGGCCGGCCACAATTTCTCCCACGGGGGTGCCTTGTGACAACAGCGATATCACCTCGGACTCGCCGAAGACGGTGCAGGTGCTGTTGATGGCGGCCGCCCGCGGCGCATCCAGACCGCGTCTGCCCATTTCCTCCAGCGGCACGTCAAGCGCCCGGGCCATTACCTCCAGGAACCTGCCCGTGCCCGCGGCGCACTTGTCGTTCATTACGAAGTCCGCCACGCAGCCGTCGTCCGCCACGGCGATGACCTTGGTGTCCTGGCCGCCGATGTCGATTACCAGTGTTGCATGCGGGGTCAGATGCCGCGCCCCGCGGGCATGGCATATCACTTCGGTGGAGGTCTTTGCGGCGAACTTCACGGCGTTTCTGCCGTAACCCGTGGCAACGACGCCTTCGACCCGGCTGCTGGGGATGTGGGCACGGTCGAGCACACCGACCAGGGCATTGTGCGCCGCCTCGGCCACATCGGGGCCGGTGGGCGTTACGACTTGCGACAGAACGTTGCGCTCCTCGTCAAGCAGCACGCCGTCGGTCGTAAGCGAACCGACATCTATTCCCACAAAATACATCGGCATTTACTCGATAGGGTTTTAGACACACGTTCCGGCATAACCGGAACAATGCTATTTTATTGCAGGCCGCGGTGAGGTCAAGCATAATCGACATTCCGGAGGCATGTACGAATTGTTGATGCTCCCCCGCGGCATTGACATTGCAGGGGCCAAATGGTAAAGTTCATACAGTTGTCGCGGTGGTACTTTTCGGGATTTTGTGGAGGATTGTGATGGCCGAAGAGCAAATAGCCAGAACGTTTAACATGCGCTTCCCAAGGGATGCGGTCAGCGACCCCTTGATTTACAACGTCGGCCAGACATTCAAGGTGGTAACTATCATCCGTGCGGCTACCATCCAGGACAAGGACTGCATGATGGCGCTTGAGTTGCGCGGCGCCGCCGAGGAAATCGAGAAGGCCGTAGAATATTTCAAGCATCACAGGGTCGAAGTCGAAGCGCTGGAGAACGAATAGCGGCGTCGTAACGCGCATTCGCGCAGAAGCGGTTACCTGACTGGAGAGGCGGCGCTTCGCCGCCTTTTTGTTCGTCATGAAGCAGAAAGACCGGAAGGTATGGTATGAGCGCGGGCTCCGTTTCGAGTGCACCCGGTGCGGCGCATGCTGCCGCGGCGAGGAGGGGTATGTCTGGGTGACCGACGCGGACATCAAACGCATGGCGCGCGCGCTCGGAATGGACGCGGGCGGCTTCCGCGATCGGTACGTGAGGGAAGTCGGCATAAGGAAAAGTCTGAAGGAGAGGCCGAACGGCGATTGCGTGATGTACCGGAACGGCTGCCGCGTGTATGACGCCCGACCGCCCCAGTGCGCCAGTTGGCCGTTCTGGTCGGGCAATCTGGAGAGCGAAGAGACATGGCGGCAGACGGCGCGCTCCTGCCCGGGCATCGGCAGAGGCCCCCTTTATACGTGCAAGGAAATCCGGGAAACCGCCACGGCCCACGGCTACGCCAGGATCCTGTAGCGCATGGAGCACATATCTCCGAACCGGCCCCCGTATCATGGTCGGTACGTCCCAAGCGCAAGGAGATAAGACCGCTCATCCGGCATCCGGTATCCGGTGTTCAGAGTGATGCACATTTCGATAAAGAAAGAGATATTCTACGAGATGCTTTCCCACTGCTTGCGGGAAGGCCCGCTGGAGGCGTGCGGCTTTCTGAGCGGCGCGGGCGAGATAATAGAGAAAATGCACAAGATGAAGCCTCTCAATGACGCCGCGGCTTCGTTCAACCCGTCCGAAACCTTCCGCGTCTCCGGCGAGATACAGGCGCTCGGTCACAAGTGGCTGGGGGTCTTTCGCGCGCATGCCGCCGATGGCCGCCCCACGCAGACCGACATAGACTTCTCCACCGACCCCGATGTCGTCCAATTCATCGTCGCCCTTTCCGACGAAGGACTGCCGGTCATCAAGGCGTATCGCATAGAAGGCGGCAAGGCCGATGAAATCCACATCGAGATAGAGTAGCGCGATGCCTCGCATCAAACTTCTGCCCACGGTCGTCATCAATAAAATCGCCGCCGGTGAGGTGATTGAGCGGCCCGCCTCCGTCGTAAAAGAACTCGTCGAGAACAGCATCGACGCCGAGGCCACCGAAATCACCATAGAAATCGAAGAGGGCGGCAGGAAACTCATCCGCGTCACCGACAACGGCTACGGCATGGACCGCGAGGACATGGAACTGGCCTTCCGCAGCCACTCCACCAGCAAACTGGCCCAGCCCGAGGACCTGATGCACATAACCACCATGGGGTTTCGCGGCGAGGCGTTGCCGAGCATCGGCGCGGTGTCGCACGCATCCATTGTCTCCCGGGCGCGCGGCTCGGACACCGGTTACGAGGTGGAAATAAGCGGCGGGGGGCTGGATGAAGTGCGCCGGAAGGGCTGTGCACAAGGCACCTGCGTCACCGTGCGCAACCTCTTCTTCAACACGCCGGTGCGACTGAAGTTCATGCGCGGCGAATCCGCCGAGATGTCGCGCGTCACCGACATCGTCACGCGCATCGCCCTGGCGCACTGCCACATCCGGTTCGAACTGATTCACAACCGCAGGCGCGTATTCCTGCTGCTCGACTCCGAGGGCCTGGCCGACAGGATACGCACGTTCTTCGGGGCTGATGTCGCCGACGCGCTCCTGCCGCTGGAGTCGCACACGCACAAACTCAACGTCTCCGGCTACATTGCGCCGCCGTCGCTTACGCGCCGCGATACGCGCATGCAGTATATCTACCTGAACAGCCGCCCTATAAGGGACCGCGTCGTCTTCGGCACATTAAAGAGCGCCTATGCCGACTACCTGATGGGCGGGCGGAGCAGCGTGGTTTTCATATTCATGGACATGGACCCGCGCGAGTTCGACGTGAACGTCCACCCCGCCAAGGCGGAGGTGCGCTTCCGCGACCCTTCGCTCATTCGCAACCAGTTGTTCGCCTCGGTGCGCGACGTGCTCGCCTCGGCCGGACATGCGCCGCTGGCCGGGCATGCCCCGGCCCCCGCAGCGCCGGACGGTTACAGGGAGCGGGTAACGCAGTCCGTGCGCGACTTCTTCTCGCGGCGGGAAGGCGACGACGCACAGGGCCCGACCCTGCCGGGCCTCACGCGAGGTTCAGGCGGACCCGAAGGGTTTCCTCCGCCGTCTACGGAG
>QNCA01000193.1 GCA_003644325.1 Planctomycetota bacterium | reverse complement strand
TATAATCAAGCACCCACCATCATCCAGAAAAAGTCAGTCAACTTGAGTAAGTATATGGGCCGGCTGTTTTCTCGCTTTCCTCCTCCCCAAAAGCCCGCAAAGATTCAGTTGAAATCTGCCGAAAATAAGTGACGTGCCGACAAGTTCCGCCTCGCGGCGGGCGGCGGGCGGCGACAGGAGTCGCCGGGCAATGCGGTCTCTGCCCGAACGGACAAAAGGTGCCAGAGCGGAGGAAATAAATGAGCATCTGCACGTCTTTATTCTCAGATCATCGATCATCTCCCAGATTTTCCACGCCCAAACGCGGCAAACGTCCCGGCAGTCCGCCCGGCCGGGTTATCCGTTTTCTCTGTTGAAAGACACAGACCCATGAATGAGACGAAGAAGCGAAAGGAATTGAGCACATTCCTGTGGATGCTGATAACGCTGACATTGATTGTGCTCGTGCCGTTGACGTTTTTCATCTTGTATCAGATAAGCCTGACCAGAAGCATAGCTACGGAAGAAAGGCGCAATCACCTGCATACAATATCGCATTATCTGGCTAGAGAACTGGACGGGTATATTTCAGACAGCATGGAAGAGGTGGCGACACTGGCGGGAATAAGCGAAGTTCAAACCTACCTTGCGAATAAAGAAAGGGTGCCCCAAGAACCCGAAATGCTTGAGTTCCTGGAAAAATTCAGGCGCATCGGCGGATACAATGCCGCCTACTTGATGGACAATAACGGCAAGTGTGTCGCATCGACATCGCCGAACTTCGTTGGAAAGGACTACTCGTTCAGGCCGTACTTCAAGAACGCCATCGCAGGCAGGCGGTATTTCTACATGGCGGTCGGCGTCACATCCGACATACCCGGCTTTTACTTTTCCGCGCCGGTATATCACGACGGACACATAGCGGGGGTGGCCGTCGGAAAGGCTCTCATCAGCGAGGCAAGCGACAATTTCAGCGACGAGCACGTTTCGAAGTCGATGAATGTATTCCTGGTAACGGAAGACGGAGTGGTTATTGCCGGCAGCAATCCGGCATTCATGCTCAAGAGCCTGGCGCCGCTGTCAGCGGAAACAAACGAAAAACTGCAAAAATCAAGGCAGTTTTCCAACCGTGACATTCCTTCCCTGAATTACCGAGCGCTGTGGGACCACATCAGGACGGGCAAACACGACGAAAGCACGACCCACACAGACACGGCCGCCTCTTCGGAAAGACTTACGGTATTCGCGCCCCTGAGCGAGCAAAACTGGCACGTGGTGGTCTCGGAAGATGCGGCGGTCGTGCAGGCATACGTCAACAGTCAAATCAAAAATCTGCTTTTCGTCGGCCTCGGCGTATGGGCGTTAATATGTGTTTCATCGTATGGCGCCAGTCGAATAATGGCTCGTACGATAGGAAACATGTCGGAAACAATCTCGATGATGGGCTCCGGGCGACACGACCTTCGGCTCAAGCCCGGCGGCCCGAGAGAACTGAAGGAAATGTGCCGCGAGTTCAATAGTATGGCCGACAAACTTGCCGCTTCTCATGAATCCCTCGAAAGGCAGATCGCCGAGCGCACCGAGCAGCTGCGCAGGAAAAAGGAACTCTCGGAAAACATCATCGAGACTGCTAAGAGTCTCGTGGTTGTCCTCGACCGCAATGCCGCCGTAGTCACCTTTAACCGATTCGCCGAAGAACTCACGGGATACAGTCGGAAAGAGGTGCTGGGGAAGAACTGGCTTGAAATGTTCATCCCGCAACGCGACAGGGAACGCATCCGGCAAGTGTTCCAAAACTGTCTCGACGGCGACCTGCCGGAAAACGTCGAGAACACCATTATTTGCAAGGGAGGTGAAGAGAGGACCATACTGTGGAACAACTCTGTTCTGAGGGACGGACGGGGCAACATAACCGGAACCCTTTCGCTTGGCAGCGACATCACCGAGCGCAAGCGTGCCGAAAAGGAAATCCGGCAGGCCAGGGAGAAGGCCGAAACTATCAGCAGAGAATTGGCGGAAAAGGTGAACGAACTGGAGCGGTTCAACCGCCTGGCGGTCGGCCGCGAGATGAAAATGATTGAACTGAAACGGCAGGTTAACAACCTTTGCGATGAACTCGGCAAAGAACCGTCCATGTCTTGTCCTTCGATGAAACCGAAAGCGGAAGCACGCTCGAGTGACAAGCGAATCAACTGAGAGGGACTGTCAGAAACAAAACCTCGCTGAAGAAGGCGAGAACCCCCAAGCCATGATGCGGAAAGGAGTTCGGAAGTGAAACCTTACTATCTTCTACTCGTGCTTGCAGTATTCTTTCTTCCATTGTCGGCCGGCTGCGGCGACAACTCCGCGGGGGGGACTGCGGAAGGAGAAACCCAAAGGCCGGAAGAGCCCATCGTCCTGACATGCTACATCGGCGAAAACATGGTTCTCCCCATGTATGCAATCAAGGAGAAATATGAAAAACTCCATCCCGACATCAGAATCGAATACTTCGACGCCGGCACCGCTACCCTTGACAAGACCATCCGGGAAACACAGAGCGGAGACATCTTCCTTCCGGGCTCAAACAGTTACACCGACAGGATGAAAGAGGAAGGACTGGCAACCTGGGACGCGCCGGTCTGCAAACACATCCTGGCGGTCATCGTCCTGAAGGATTCAGATATCAAGACATGGGAGGACTTGCTGAAACCGTCGGTCAGGATAGGGCGCGGCAATGAAAATATCTGCTCCGTGGGCCGCGTTGCCAAAAAGGTGGTCGAGAGGTCCGGCCTGCCGGAACTCAAGGTCAATGTCGAGGTATTGTCCGTGGTCAATTTTCAGTCCAGTTCCTTCAAGTCACTGGCGGCCGGCCGGATAGACGCGCTCATGGACTGGCGGAACATGAGTAAGTGTCCGGAGGATATCAAGGACAAGATGAAAATCATCGACATCCCGGAGGAGATAAACATCGTCAAGACAATTCCGGTGGCGGTGCTGAAGTTCAGCGGCCACCCGCGAGAGGCTGAGGCCTTCGCGATCTACGTGGCGGGACCGGAAGGTAAAAGGTCCTTCAGGCAACACGGCTTTATAACCATTGACTGATTTGTAAAAGGATTAACGCCATTATGGCATATAGCATAAAAACCCGCTTCATTCTTGTGCTGGCAGGTCTGCTGGTCCTGCTCATAGCGACGACGGGGATACTTATTCACCTGTCAACAAGAATTGACAACGCCAACGCGTGCCTCCGGGAAAATATCGCCCGTTCGTCTGAAGAGCATGACCGGGTGCTGGAACAACTGAAACATTGGGAATCCGTGCATCTCATGACCGACAACATCAGGAATATCCAGCTGCTTGAGGAACGTTTCATACGAACCCGCGATCTCAAAGCGCTCCAAAAGGTGCTGAATAAACTGTTTGCCGTCAAGCAATGGATTAAACTGAACCTGAAGGATGAAAAGGACCAGCGGCGCATTTCCAACTATCGTTTCCTCCAGGTGGAGATGACCGAATACGAGGAACTGGTGCGCTTCATACTGGATAATCCGGACTGCGTTATTGAAGATGAAGAACAGCCCTCACCAGGCAAGTCCGTCGTTCGGATAAGCGAACTCCAGAACCAGGCGAACGTCATCTGGGAGAAAATAGGCTTTTTCGAGAATCTTGCCCGGGAACAAGTCGCCCTTTCCCACGCGCGCGTCGCCAAGATTCAAGACTCCGCAGCAGAAATGAGAAGCCGGATACAGGATAACGACCGGCAACGGGGTTACATCATGTGGGGAATGATTGCCGTTTTTGCCGCAATCTCCGTGTCCGTGGGCATTTTCATTCAGCGAACGCTGCTCTCGCCCATTTTATCCCTCACGAAGTTCGCGCGGAAAATCGGCGGGGGGGAATACGGCATCACCTGCGCGCCCCCCCGCAGCAGGGAACTGGGTCACCTGGCAAATACCATCAACGAGATGAGCCTTCGCATCCAAAACGACATTGCCGAGCGCAGGCGTGCCGAAGCGATCGCAAAGAAAGAAGCGGCGAAACTCGCGGCCATGATTTCGGGGATGGATGAGGGCGTGGTCTTTGCCGACGCCGAGAACGCAATCGTGGAGGTAAATGACTATTTCTGCCGGTTCGTGGAGAAGGAGCGAAACTCGATAGTGGGCAAAAAAATAGAGGATTTGCCCTTGCACAGCGGAAAAGCCCTCAAGCGCATACTGGACCAGATTGCGCAATTCCGCGGCAATCCCGATTCCAAGCCGTTAGTTCTGCAACGGCCGCTGGGCGAGGCCGAGGTCATCCTGCGCATGCAGCCCATCTACCGGGACCGCCGTTACGAAGGCGTGCTCCTCAACGTCATCAACGTGACGGAACTCGTCCAGGCGCGCCGCGAAGCGGAGGCCGCCAGCATTGCCAAGAGTGAATTCCTGGCCAACATGTCGCATGAAATCCGCACTCCCATGAACGGCGTAATGGGCATGCT
>QNCA01000192.1 GCA_003644325.1 Planctomycetota bacterium | reverse complement strand
GCCAGGGGATATTCCGCGCGGCAGTAAATAACCGCCTTGTCTGCGCCGATGGCGTAACCCGCGACGGCCATGCCCTCCAAGACGGCATGGGGGTCGCCTTCCAGGACACTGCGGTCCATAAAGGCGCCCGGGTCGCCTTCGTCGGCGTTGCAGACGACGTATTTCTCATCGCCCCGGGCGTCCATGCAGAACTGCCATTTCCTGCCGGTCGGGAATCCCCCTCCGCCTCGCCCGCGCAAGCCGGAATCCAGGACTTCCTTCACAACCTTTTCGGGCGCCATCTCCAGGGCTTTCTTCAATGCCTCGTAACCGCCGCGCGCGATGTACTCGTCGATGCTCTCGGGGTCGATCTCTCCGCAGTTGGCAAGTACGATGCGCATCTGGCCTTCGAAGAACTGCTTGTAGTCGTCTCCGGCCATGAATTTCTTGACGGGGCTGCCGTCGACCAGATGCCCCGCCACTATCTCCGCCACATTCTCCGGCTGGATATATTCGTAGGTGACCCTGTCGCCATCGGGTGGGATGATGTCTATCAGCACATCTCTAAAGAGGCCCCTGTCGCCGGTCCGGACAATGGTGTATTTTTCCTGCAGATGGTGCTTCTCCATCTCAGCCTGGAACCTGTCCGCAACCTCTTCGGCGCCGGCGGAAATGCCGCTGGTACCCATGCAGATAAGTATTTTCGTCGTCATTTAATTTGTCTCCGCCAAACGTTCCGCCTTTTCAGATTGGAGCCTTTCCATCTCTTCATTTATATCTTTGACCGTGCAGCGTCCGATGAATTTGTCGTCAATAACAACAACAGGCCCCATACCGCAACATCCGAGACAGGCAACCCTCTCCAGTGTGAACAGGCCGTCTTTTGTCGTCTCGTCCACTTCGATTCCCAGCGTTCCCCGTACGTGATCAAAGAGGTCCTTGCCGCCCATAATATAGCAGGCGGTGCCCATGCAGACCTTGATGATGTGCCGGCCGCGGGGGGCCAGGTAGAACTGTGCATAGAAGGTCAATATGCCGTAGATGTCCACGGGATATACGTTCATCCCTTTTGCTATCAGCGGAATCAGCTCCTGGGGCACATAACCGTAAATGGATTGAATCTCCTGGAGCAGCGGAATTACCGCACCCCGCCTGTCGCGATACTTCTGGATTGTTTTTTGTGCTTCCGCAAGGTCAACTTTCATTCCGCACATCCTTATTGATAGTTTCGGTCTTCAGACTCTCTCGAACCCCGCCGTTGGACGTCGCCATGTTATCACTGGGCCGGAAATTAAACGAAAACACCCCACCCAGGATCATCTTGCCGGGATAAAGGCACTGATGGTCAGGCGAACCATTCAAAAACAATGAATTGAACGCGCCGGGGAATGGAATATGTTAGCAGTTTCAATTCCCCGTTTCAACCCAAACTATATTTGAGAGGCATTTGCGCCGTAGTCCTTATTACTCAAGTTGACTGACTTTTTCCGGGCAATGCCGGATGTTTGGCTATAAGTTTCCATTTTGCCGGGCCTTACGGTGACAGTCACTAATCTACGAATCTCGTTCGACAGGCTCACGAGATTCCGCCCGTTCCGGGTCCTCGCCCTGAGGACCCGTCAGGGTCCGAACGGGTAATTAGTGACAGTTACCGAGGTTGGCAAAGGTCCGTCAACTTGAGTTATTATCTGTTCCCTCGGGTATGCGGCATCCGCGGTAATTCACGTCGGACTCGGCACGCCGGCCGCAAGGCCGCCACGGCCATTGACCGGTACCTCTCCTCCGACGGCGAATGGTAACCAGCGCAAGTCCAGGAAAGAACAAGAGGAATTCCGCAAAAGCAGACCGCCGATAAACAGGCGCGATTCCCCGCGCCCCTCATTGCGCTTGACAATGCGAGGCGTTCTCTGTTAGAGTCATCCAGACGACGTCTCGCGGCTGCGCCCGCGGCGGCTCCCGGGCGGGCCGTGTCCGCCGCATTTGCGTCGGACGGGCGGCAACCGGCAGGCGGAGCGGGCCTCGGTGAGGGACCGATTCATGCGAGTTGAATTCCGACACATCTTTCTTTTGCCGGTAATGGCGCTTATCGGCATCATCGCGCTGACAGAGACGGGTCGTCTGCTTGCCGAATCTCCCGCCGCCGACAATTCCGGCACGCCAAGTACTGATGTGACGCCATCCCGAGAGCCCCCCGCGTCCCCCGCGCGCGCCGGCGCAAAGATCTATTGGCTGCCGATACGAGAGGAGATAACGCCGCGCCTGACGCTCTTCGTAAAGAGGACGCTGGAAAAGGCAAAGGAAGCGGGCGCGGACTACGTCATCCTTGACATAAACACGCCGGGCGGACTGGGCAGCGCGATGGAGGATATAGGCAAGGACATCGCGTCCCTTGAGAAGGTAACGACGGTTGCCTTCGTCAACACCGATGCCGCATCAGCGGGCGCTTACATCAGCCTTTCCTGCGATATAATAGTAATGGCTGAGGGGGCACAGGTCGGCTCGTCGGCGCTGATTTTCGTCTCTCCCGGCGGCGGAATCATGGAAGTGAGCGAAGAGATAAGAGAGAAAATGGTCTCACACGCGCGGGCGCTTTTCCGCGCCATGGCCAAACGCAAGGGGCGCAACCCGGACCTGGCCGAAGCGATGGTGGACCAGAGAATATGGCTCAAGTGGGTCACGATTGAGAAGGAGGACAATACCGTTGAGCATCGAATAATGACGAAAGATGAGGCGGATGAATTCGTGAGCGAGTCGTCCGACCCGCGAAAGATAGTATGCGAGGACATTGTAACGGACAAACAATTGGTGAATCTGGATTACAAACAGGCGGTGAAGTACGGATTTGCCGACGGCTGGATCAAACAGGGCGAGGGACGCGAGGCGTTGCTCAACTACCTGGGCCTCAAGGAGCCCCAAATATTCGAGTATGAGCCGACTATCAGCGAGAACCTTTATAACATCATCACGAGCCCGTTCGTCACCACCTTGCTGCTGCTGCTGGCCGTAGGCGGGATATACATGGAGTTCACCACGCCGGGTTTCGGCGTGCCGGGCATCGTGGGCTGCGGCGCGCTGCTCCTTATTCTGACAATCGGTTTCGTCCTTGACACGGCCAACGTCTGGACGGTGATGCTGGTGTTTGCGGGGATAATCCTGCTGGCCGTGGAGTTGTTCGTCATACCGGGCTTCGGCGTGACGGGCGTTCTGGGCGTGGCGCTCATGGTTGCCGGCATTACGCTGTCTCTTGTTCCGTTTGTCATACCCGATACGTCGTGGGAGATGGGCTATCTCCTGGTGACCCTGCGGAACGTCGGTCTGGGCATTGCGGGCTCCGTGGTGCTCGTACTTGTCCTCATCCGGGTGCTCCCGCGCACGCCGGGCTTGAGCAGAATTGCCCTGCAAACGGCGGAAAGAGTCGAACAGGGCTACGTCTCCTCGTCGGCCGAACTCCGCTCGCTCACGGGCAGCAGGGGCGTGGCAATTACCAATCTGCGCCCCGCCGGCAAGGCCGAGTTCGGCGAGGGGCAGTTCCAAGTCGTCGCCGAGGGAGAGTTTATCGAAAAGGGTGAAAACGTGGAGGTTATTGACGTCACGGGAAATCGAATAGTAGTGCGAAAGGCCTGAACCATGCTTGGACTGGCGATCGTGCTTTTTGCCGTGGGATTGACACTCATAGCGCTCGAGATGTTCGTGCCGGGAGGGATCGTCGGCACGATTGGCTTCATATCGTGCGTTGCCGCGATATACTTCGCGTTTCAGGTGAGCACGGTGGCGGGGATAATCGGCATAATCATAGTCGTCCTTGTGACTCCCACGGCCATCTACTCGGGACTGAAACGCGCCAGCCTGAAGACTGCCCTGCGCAAGGAAGCCGGGGCCGTGAGCGCGCCCTCGGACCCCGCGCTGCCGGTCGGCATGGAGGGCGTCGCCCGAACGATCCTCCGGCCGTCGGGCATGGCCACAATAGACGGCAAGCGAGTAAACGTGGTTACTCGCGGAGAGATGATTCCCCGAAATTCAAAGATAAGGATAATTGAAGTCGAAGGCGGCAGGGTGGTCGTCAAGGCGGTTGAAGAAAAATAGTCAAGCCGCCCCCCCCGGACCGCATTGGCCCGTATGAGCCGCGACTTCTCGAACCCGGAACCGCAAGAATGCGCCGAACCCTTTCAAGGAGGGAAACATGCAAGACTACGCATCGAACATTCTCGGCAACGTGTTGCTGACGAACGGTGACGAAGTGAATGCACTGCCGGTAATCCTGTACATCGCGTTGGGCATTGCGGCGCTCGTCGTGCTCATACTGATATTCAACTTCGGCGCCCTGTGGCTGAGGGCCTTTCTGTCGGGCGCGCATGTGGGAATTCTCAACCTGGTGGGCATGCGCCTGAGGCAGGTAAACCCGAGCGTGATAGTCAACGCCCGCATCATGGCGGCAAAGGCCGGTCTGGACCTCGACACGGACAGCCTG
>QNCA01000191.1 GCA_003644325.1 Planctomycetota bacterium | reverse complement strand
CATCTTTTTCCTCTTCACGTCTTTGTAAGGGGCGTCCGGGCTATCGGGTGGCCTTAGCAAGATGACGGGATGTTTGCAATGTTGTCTGACAGCAAGCATCACCGTGTCCGTGACGAGCACTGCCAAAACCGGCGTTTGCAACTTGTCAAGTAAATGCTTGCCACATAGATCGATGGATACATGAGGTTCGAGGGTATCACCATAGAGGTTGTGCTGCATTTCGGAGGGCTTCACTGCATGGGTGCACAAAAACTCAAGCGGCACACCTCGAGAATCTGTAACAAGCAATCCGCCGATGTATCCATCCCCCGATACCGTCTTTTCGACTGAGAGAAATGCGATCCTTGTCTCTTCACTCATTTTATCCTCCCATAAGATATTCGATAACTTGCATTTGATTAACATGCTGCTATTCTATCAATTCCTTTTACCCAACAACCATATTCAGGCGTTGCGGCCGCAGCATTTTTTGTATTTTTTGCCGGAGCCGCAGGGGCAGGGGTCGTTGCGGCCGACTTTCTTCTTGGCGCGGATGGGCTGGGGCTTTTCGCCGGCCTGTGTGCTGGCCGCTATGCCGGCGGCCATCTGCTGGTGCACCGCGCTCATGGCGGCGAACTCGCGGCTCTCGCCGCCTCCGAAGAAGTATGAATGCGGGCCTGCTTCCTCGTCCTCCTTGCGTACGGTCATTCTGAAGACCAGTTCGGTAACGTCTTCCTTGATGGAGTCCAGCATCTTCTCGAACATCTTGGAGCCTTCGATCTTGTAAACGACCTTCGGGTCCTTCTGTTCGTAGCCCTTGAAGGAGACCGCGCTGCGCAGGTAGTCCATCGCGTAGAGGTGGTCCTTCCATTTCGAGTCGATGGTCTCCAGCATTACGCGCCGCTCGATGTAGCGCATTATCTCCTCGCCTTCGCGCGCCTCCTTCATCTCGTAGGCGCGGAGCATCTCCTCCACCAGGTATTCCTCGATGTGCTTGACGTCCAGGGAGCGGAGTTTGTCCGCGTCGACGGGTCTGCGGAATTTCGTGTAGAACCAGTTCGCAAGGCCCTCGTAGTCCCATTCGCTCTTATCGACGCCGTCCGGCAGGAACACGAAGTCCAGGGAGTAATAGATTCTATCCTTTATCCATTCCAGTACCTTGTCCTTGAGGTTTTCGCCTTCGAGTATCTGCTGGCGGATGCCGTAGATGGTCTTGCGCTGCACATCCATCACCTCGTCGTATTCGAGGAGGCTCTTCCTGATGGAGAAGTTGTATTCCTCGACGCGCTTTTGGGCTTTCTGGATTTGGCGCGAGACCATGGGCGAGGTGATGTCCTGTCCGTCGCGAAGGCCGAGTTTCTGCATGATGTTGCGCACCCAGTCGCCGGCGAACCTGCGCATGAGGGTGTCTTCGAGCGCGACGAAGAAGATGGATTTGCCGGGGTCGCCCTGTCGGCCGGTGCGGCCCCGCAACTGGTTGTCGATGCGGCGGGCCTCGTGGCGCTCGGTGCCGATTACGACCAGGCCGCCCTTCTCCGGGACGCCGGGGCCGAGTTTGATGTCGGTGCCGCGGCCGGCCATGTTGGTGGCGACGGTGACGTTGCCCGCCTGGCCCGCCTTGGCGACTATCTGCGCCTCGCGCGCGTGGTGCTTGGCATTGAGCACCCCGTGCTTTATGCCGCGGTTCTTGAGCATCTTGCTGAGGCGCTCGGAGTTCTCGACGGAGGTCGTGCCCACGAGTATGGGGTTGCCTTTGTTGTGGATGTTTTCTATCTCTTCGACCAGCGCGTTGAATTTTTCCTCTTCGGTGCAATAGATGATATCGGGCGCGTCCTCCCTGATGCAAGGCTTGTTCGTGGGGATTGATACGGTTTCCAATTTGTAGATGCTGTCGAACTCCTGCGCCTCTGTCATGGCGGTGCCGGTCATGCCGGCGAGTTTCTTGTACAGGCGGAAGAAGTTCTGCAGGGTAATCGTGGCGAGCGTCTGGTTTTCGCCTTCGATTTTCAATTTCTCTTTTGCCTCGACGGCCTGGTGCAGTCCGTCGGACCACCTGCGGCCGGGCATCAGTCGCCCGGTGAATTCATCGACGATGACGACCTTTCCTTCCTTTATTATGTAATTCGTGTCGCGCTTGTACAGGTTGTGGGCCCTGAGGGCGTTGTCGATGAAGTGGGGCCACTCCATGTTTTCGCCGGTGTAGAAGGAATCAACGCCGATGATTTCCTGTGCCTTCTCGATGCCTTCCTCGGTGAGGATTACCTGGTGTTCCTTTTCCTTTACTTCGTAGTGCACTCCCTTTCTCAGTTTTCGGGCGACCTTGTCGGCCGCGTAGTACTTGTCCGCCGTTTCTATGGACGGCCCCGATATAATCAGCGGGGTGCGGGCCTCATCTATGAGAACGCTGTCCACCTCGTCCACGATTGCGTAGTCGAGCGAACCCTGGACCTGGTCTTCCTTGCGGACTTTCATGTTGTCGCGCAGGTAGTCGAAGCCGAACTCGGTGTTGGTGCCGTAAGTGATATCGCACTCATACTGCGGCTTGCGCTCTTCGGGACCCATGCCGGCCTGTATGACGCCGACGGTCATGCCGAGGGCCTCGTACACGGGCCCCATCCACTCGCGGTCTCTGCGCGCCAGGTAGTCGTTGACGGTGACGAGGTGGGAGTGGCCGACCAGGGCGTTGAGGTAGAGCGGCATTGTCGCCACGAGGGTCTTGCCTTCGCCGGTGGCCATCTCGGCGATCATGCCCCGGTGGAGCACCAGGGCGCCTATCAGTTGCACGTCGAAGGGGCGCATGTGCTCGGGGGTGTTGCGGCGGGCCGATTCACGCACGCAGGCAAACGCCTCCACCAGGAGTTCCTCCAGGCTCTCGCCCCCGGCGATTCGCCCTCGAAACTCCTCGGTCTTTCGAAGGAGTTGCTCGTCGCTGAGTTTCCTTATCTCCGGCTCTATCTCGTTGATCTCGTCAACGATCGGCCGCAACGACTTGAGGACGCGCTCGTTCCTTGAGCCGAAGACCTTTAGCAGCCCCTTGCCAAGCCCTGGTTTTATCGCGTAGAAGACCATTGGTTCCGTTCATGACGACCGTGAAGATAGTTGATGATAATCTATTACATCACAATGAGGCCATTCGGTCAAGGGCACGGCGGCATGAGGGGGCATGTAAGAATCCCGGGCGCTGCCTGCACGGTGACAGTCACCATCTACGAGCGGGCCGCTCCTTCAGAGCGTCTGCGCTCCGCCCGTTCCGGGTCCTCGCCCTGAGGACCCGTCAGGGTCCGAATGAGCAATGGTGACAGTCATCGTTGCTAGAGGAATTCCGGACGGAGCAGGCAAGGGGCCGGTTGGAAACGGGAAAGGAAACGCCATGTTGACCGTTACACATCATGTAACGGTCAACATGACGCAACAGGAGCCGTTCCGACTTCTCCCCTGAAGGTTCAGGTTACCGCCGGAACGGCCTGCTCAGTTTCGTCTTCAGTGTGGCTTCTCTCTCGATGCCCGGCAACAAACCACGTCAGGCGATGCGCTTGCGGACGACACCTGCCAGCAATGCAACCGTCGCGCCCACGAGGACCAGCGTTGTAGGCTCAGGAATCGGGAACACCTCCAGAAAGTCTTCGCCGAATCCGTCGTCAGCGAGCGATCCCACAAAGGCGTGCAAGTGGATGTCATTCCCGTCGAAGCCCGGGTCGATGTTCGTCAGGCCGGTGACGGTGAATTCCAGGTCAGGCATCGCCGCGCTGGGGTCGTGGTTCATGGAGCCGCCCACGCCGGGGATCGGCGCACCGAACGCGAGATAGGGCGCCCAGGGATCCCCTGAAAATGCAGCGACCTGGTAGCCGGCGGTGGCGGTGCCGGCAAGGTCCAGCCCGGCGATAACATCGAAAAAGCCGTCATTGTCGAGGTCTATCGAGAACGTAAAAGATTCGGCCACGCCGCAACTGGGGTAGTCATGGCCTCCCAGCTTTTTCAGTTTGCTGGAAGTGTGGCCGGGATCGCCGTCGCCGTCAACGTCAAGCGCGATCCCCACCGTATCGATACCCACGTAGAGTGTATCGCTCAGGGTATCGTAGGCAACCGCCAGTTGTATGATGGCGTTGCCGGTTGTGGTGAAGCCCGGCGGCATGCCGACATCATCCAGGCCACCGTCAGGATCGAGGAAGAACTGCTCTCCCACGAAATCGGTGGGTACGTCGCCAGTGAAGGTTACCGGCCCGGCGAGCGCCTGTCCGGTGAAGAGAATGACGCCAACAGCGATTGACACTATCAAATACGACTTACACATTTCTGACCTCCCATATTCAAGGGATACAGCGACCGTTCTGCCCGTGGCATCAATCACGATACCCTCACGCCGCGGATTGGTACCACGGCACGAGCATATAGAGCGCCCCCCGGGCATTTAGATAACCTCATCAACCCACACCCCACGGATGTGGATAATGGTTCCCGCCTTTTTACAAATCGGCTCATTTCTAT
>QNCA01000190.1 GCA_003644325.1 Planctomycetota bacterium | reverse complement strand
CGCCGGAATTCTTCTATGCTTCGATTGTTAAACGCAAGCCGGGCAAGTACAGTCTTCAGGCACAACCCGGGAGCCCACCAAGGTTCTTGGACAAGGTGCCAGAAGAGTCCAAAGATTCCGACAAACAAATACATCCTGACTCGTCCGACAAGCCCGGCGAGAGGCCGGAGGGCGACAACGAAAAGCCGCCTTCTGAGTCTTCAGAAAAGCCGGAGGAATGAATTTACACGGGACGTTTTGGGACATTTTTGGACAGTGGATTTTGGACGGTGTGGGCGGCGGATAGAACAGTTAGTAGTCAGAAGTTAGAAGGCAGAAATCAGGGCAAGGGGGCAAGGGCAAGGGACAAGGGATTTTTGAATTTTGAATTTTGAATCTTGAATCTTGAATTCAAAGAGTCAGAAGTATCTGCGTCCATCAGCGTTCATCTGCGGCTATTCCTCTTTTTCCCCTTTTCGTTCCAGTCCCCTTCGCTCCCCTCAGGACTCCGCGATTCAAGTCCTTGTTCATTGAATCAGGAGCGAAAGAAGCCGCGCACAAGCCTGTTTATCTTGCGGTGCAGGCTCAGCCTCTTGCCGGCTATCTTTTCCAGGTAGGCGGGTCTCTCGCTTGCCGGTATGCAATCCTCTATCACCTCGATGGTCTTTTCCCTGAACCGGCGCTCGAGCTCCCGTCGCCTGCTCACCGCCGAGGCCAGGCACCCTGCGAGCATTACGGGCATCGCGAAACTGTCGCGGCTGGCCGGCCTGAAAAAGAGATCGCGCATGCGAAGCGAGGGAATGAACTTGAATCGCGCCGGTATGTGCTTGAGGAAGGAGGGGGGATAAGTGCGGCCGTTCACGCGGCGCAGTGGGGGAGTAAGGTCCAGGAAAATCATCTCGCCGCCGCGCATCGCCCAGTTGCGCAGGCTGGAGTGAAAGCCCACCTCGTCCTTGCCCGGCACGTCGTGCTCGCGCTTGTAGTCGATGGCCTTTACCCCCTCGCGCAGGGTCCGCTCGAACGTCTCCAGGCATTCACGCTTCACGCCTTCACGGATGATGGCGGTCACCAGTTCATCTTCCTCGAATTTTTCCTGAAAAAGCGTTACGCTCCAGCCCCTCCCGGCCGGGGTCTTGCGGAAGACCGTATCCGCCACCGTCACGCCCATCTTTTGCAGGGTTTCTACATACCACTGCATCGCGCGTATGTGCTCGTCGGCCTCTCGTTCGCTGACGACCCCGTGCAGACGCTTTTCCATCCTGCCGGCGAATTCGCCCTCCGTGATGAGGTAGCGGTCGGTAAAGACACCCGCGCGCGTCAGCGCCTGCGCGGCCCGCTCCGGTCCCGATTTTGCTTCTTGTTTAATATCCGCTTTGTTATAATTCCGCCGCATCTCGATTTCTGAAGGGGAAACTCATGGAAGGCATCGGACCACTGGAAAAGTTAATACACAAACGCCGCAGCATCAGGAAATACCAGGACAGGCCGGTCGAGCGCGAGACGATACTGCGCTGCATCGAAGCGGCGCGCCTGGGCCCCAGCGCCGAGAACGTCCAGCCCTGGCGGTTCATCATCCTTGACGAGCCGCAACTCCGCCTGCGTGTCGCAAAGAAGGCATTCTCGGGCATATACCTCACCACCCGCTGGGCGGCCAAGGCGCCCGTGCTGATAGTGATTCTAGCAAAACTGGACATCATTGCAAACAAGATAGGCGCCCACCTGCAGAACTGCCAGTTTTACCTGCTCGACATCGGCGCCGCCGTCCAGCAGATGGCGCTCCAGGCGCAGGAACTCGGCCTCGGCACGTGCTGGCTGGGATGGTTCAACGGCAAAAAGGTCAGGCGGGAGTTGAAAATCCCCGACATGTATCGCGTTGTCGCCATGATGTCCATGGGTCACATCGAGCGCCAACCCCGGCATGAAAAGCCCCGCAGGAGCATGGAAGAAATCGCCTGGTTCAACGAGTGCCGATAGGTCCTACCGAAACGCATGAGCCCTCAACGCATAGCGCCGAAGAACATTGACGACGGCGTGCCCCCGTCGATGATGGAGTATGTGCGCAGCCGCGCCATCGCGCTGGGCTACGACGACTACTTCGCGTATTGCAGCCTGTTCAGGTTCGACGTGGCGGTCCTCGAGGCGCTGCTGGACAGGCCCGGGCGGCTGCTGGACCTCGGCTGCGGCACGGGCAGGCACGCGGTACATTTCGCCCGGAAGGGATTCGAGGTGACGGGCGTAGACCTGTCGGAGCACATGCTGGCGGTGGCACGCGGCAAGGCCCGCGCCGCGGGCGTATCCGTCAACCTGGTACACTCGAACATCTGTGATATGGCCGCCGTCCCGGATGGCTATTACGACTACGCCATTTGCATGTTCAGCACCCTGGGCATGATACGGCGCGAGCGCAACCGCATAACCGCCCTGAGGGACATCCGAAGGAAACTCGTCCCCGGGGGGAAATTCATCGCGCACTTCCACAATTTATTTTTCAGCAGATGGGAATGGGCCGACATCAAGTGGCTCGTCAAGACGCATCTCCTCGGCAGCATACTGCCCGGCATAGAGACCGGCGACAAGTACTTTCGCAGCGGCTACCGCGGCATAAGGAATATGTACCTGCACCTGTTCAGCCTGCGCGAGATAAAGCGCCTGTTCCGCAAGAGCGGCTTCACCATCAGCGAGATTATTTACATCAGCCCGGACCGGACCGAGGAGTTGGACGGCGTCTTGCTGCGCAGCATCCGCAGCAACGGCTTCATCGTCGAGGGTGTAAAGCGTTAGCCGGCGTGTAATGCGCACGATGCCGTCGCGTGGGGCGATTGGGAGACGGTGAAAGGCGTCAAGCGGCGTGAAAAGCGACTTTACTCAAGTTGACTGAGTTTTTGTTAACCTCGGTGACTGTCACCAATTACGGAGCCGTTCCGACCTTGTCGGAACGGATAGTAGATTGGTGACTGTCACCGTAAGGTGTTATGAAATAGCAGATTATAATCAAGCACCCACCATCATCCAGAAAAAGCCAGTCAACTTGAGGACTTTAATCCCGTCGTTCTCCCCGAATGAATGCCTCCGTCATTTTATATGCTTCATCATCCGTAAACTGCTTCGGCGGGTGCTTCATGAAATAGGCGGAGGGAGAATATAGAATGCCGCCCTTGCCCCTGTCCAGCGCCAGTTTGCAGCATCTTATGGCGTCAATCACTATTCCGCCGGAGTTCGGCGAGTCTTCCACGGAGAGCCTCAACTCCACGTTCATGGGGATGTCGCCGAATATCCTGCCCTCCATGCGGATGAAGCACACCTTGTTGTCCTTCTGCCAGGGCACGTAGTCGCTCGGGCCGATGTGTATGTTTTCATCGGCCAGTCGGTTCGCCGCCTGCGACTGCACGGCTTCCGTCTTCGATTCCTTCTTCGAGACCAGGCGGCTTTTGTTCAGCATGTTCAGGAAATCCGTGTTGCCGCCCGTGTTCAACTGGTAGGTGCGCTCCAGTTTCACGCCTCTCTTCGTGAAGAGATTGGTCAGCACGCGGTGGACTATGGTCGCGCCGAGTTGCGACTTCACGTCGTCGCCGATGACGGGTATGCCGGCCTTTTCAAACTCCGCGCCCCATTCGGGATTGCTGGCGATGAAAACAGGCATGTTGTTTATGAGGCCCACGCCCGCCTCCAGGGCGCAGCGGGCATAAAACTTGACCGCGTCCTCGGAGCCGACCGGCAGGTAGTTCAGCAGTATCTCCGCGCCGGACTCCCTGAGTTCCCGGACGACGTCTTCCCTCGTCGCCTCTTTCTCGTCGGACACCACGTAAGAGAATGCAGGGTCGTAGTCCCTCATGTGGGGCGCCACGCCGTCCAGGACCCGGCCCATGCGGACAACGGTGCCCGACCTGGGGATTTCCCGCTGGAAGGTCTTCGTGCAGTTCGGCGGCTGGAAGATGGCCTCGCACACGTCCCTGCCCACCTTTCGCGCATCGACGTCGAACGCGGCGACTACTTCGATGTCGTAGGGCTTGTAACCGCCGATGTCCCAGTGCATCAATCCAATCGCCTTTTCCGGTTCACTGTCCTTATAGTAATTGATGCCCTGGAGCAGGGAGCAGGCACAATTACCAATACCCGCTATGGCAATCCTCACCTTTTTCATGTATCCGATGTTCCTTGCATCTAGGCGCTTTGAAACTCAGGCTTTGTGTTTGTGTGGGTCACGACGGAGTGATTCTAAGACAAGAATCAGGTCCGGTCAAGCAAAATTGCAACGCATATTTCACGCGGGGGTATGCTAACCAGGGACCCGTACAGGTCGCGCCCTTTCCAAGATTCCTGCGTACCCCCCCCTCCTAAAAACTCAAGGTGACTGAGTTTTTGTTAACCTCGGTGACTGTCACCAATTACGGAGCCGTTTCGACCTTGTCGGAACGGATCGTAGATTGGTGACTGTCACCGTAAGGTGTTGTGAAACAGCAGATTATAATCAAGCACCCACCATCAT
>QNCA01000189.1 GCA_003644325.1 Planctomycetota bacterium | reverse complement strand
CAGAAATGGGAGGAACCTGCGAGTAATGCAAACCCCACACTTGTGGGGGGACATGAGGAGCCGGATGAGTCGAGAGGCTCACGTCTGGATCTGTGAGGGCCTGGGGGTGAGATTCCCCCGGGCTACTCGACTGGGGGGGCTGGGGGAGAAAAACCCCCGGCTACCCGATTGGCCTGTTCTAGTGTTTCGAGAAGTCATCAGCAAACACCTCACAACAGGGTCGTTACAAGAGCCGCAAATGCTGCAGCTAGTGTTAAGATGATAAAAACAATGGATATCCTGTATTGTTTCTCGGACTCTTTCGCAACCGATTGAAGCGCAACTTCCAATCCTTCGAGTTTGGATTGATTAACTGCAATGGCATCACTCGTTTTCTTCGCTTGCTCGTTTACAAATCCAGCAATTCGATCTATTTCTCTATGAACAGCATCGAGACGTTGCGTTAGGTCTGTTGCAGAAAGCCTTCTTATGATGTCTCCACATGCATGGGAGAATTCTTTAGTTGCCGCGATTATACGCTCCGAAGCGTCCAATATTGCATCAGTCTTCTCTTGGGCATCTTGGAGAAGGCCCGCAGCGTTTCGCATTTTCTTGAGTTCAGCAGCGATGTTCTGAATGCTCTGCTCAGCTTCAAGAATCTTGTCTGGCTCAGGCATGATGTAGCTCCTTTTGTAGATTCGTGTAAAAATTGCAGTCCATGGCGGCGTGCAGTGCTTTCACCGTCAGCAGCTTCAAGGACAAGGAGTAGAGAGTGTCATCGTCAGCTAGATCGGTCTGCATGACCATCCGAGCGAGTGCGCCGGTGCCGGCGCGGCGTAGCACGACATTACTGACAGACGCAAGAAGGGCAGGACGGCGTGTGGCAATATCGTTCAGCAAGGAAAGCAGGATGTCATTCGCACTTGGCAAGTCTTCACGTTGCCGGTCCACTTGGAGGGTGAGGGTGGTGGTTTCCTGGAGGACGCTGGCGTCGCTCTCGGCAGCGCTTTGGGCACGGGCACAGATGGAGAGATATCGGAGGGCGATATTCTGCGGGTCCTCGTCAAGCATGCGACGCGTTGTGCCGACTAATCGTTTAACTTCTTCAAGGGTCGTCACCCGCTCCAGTAAGTTATGAATGGAGTCGATGCCTATCGCCTCAAAGCTGCGGTTCACCCATTCACGCAACTCGTCCGAGAACTCCGACTCCTGGAGATACGCAAGGATGGCCTCGCGAAACTCCTGGTCGGTGGTGAAGTTTCGGCAAAGCTCCCCCATGGTGCGCAACGCCTGCTTTCTCTTGGCAACGATTTCGTCGTAGATAAAGTCAATTAGAACGTTGATAGCCGCTCGGAGGGCATTCACAACTGTGTCTTCCGGGATATTCCGAACAGCTTGAACGGCAAAGTCCTGGAACTTGTACTGCATCAAGTAGCGGCGGAGGTGATCCTTCACCTCTGCGGGACTAATGCGTTCAACGCGAACGGCGAAGCGGCGCATCTGCCAATTGATTGTGTAGTCTTGCACGACCCCCAGCAACATCAGGCGGAAAATGGCTCGCTCACTGTTGACTCGGGCTTGGTTGCCGGCGCCAAACGGTATTTCCTGGGTGTTTGTCGCGCCAACTGGCATTCCGGTGATCACAGGCGCAAGTTTCTCATTCCAGAATTCGAGGGTAAGTTTTTTCTCTTCATTCCGTCCGCGGTAGGAGTTGAACATGAGCCACAGCTGAACAAGTAGGTCGCCGCGGTCGTCCCATCCTATCTTCTGTAGCCGCGCAAGGGCAGTTGGGTGGTTGGGTTCGTTCAGGATCTCAAGGGCCGCGTCCCAGTTGTCGTCGCTGTAGATGATGGAGCAAAGCGCATATTCCGGGATGCCGTTTCGTCCGGCTCGCCCGGCTTCCTGGTAGAATGCCTCTACAGACTGGGGGACGGCATAATGGATGGTGTATCGGATGTTCGGTTTGTCGATTCCCATCCCAAAAGACTTCGTGGCTACCAGTTCTTGAATGCGGTTCCTCTTGAATGCCTGCTGAACGCGGTACTTGTGCGCGTTCCACTGCGACCAGTCGCCGCCGAAAGCTTTCGGGACTTGTCCCGCGAAGAAATTGCCGTGGCCGAGAAGACCGGCAACGGATGTCACACCAAGGGACCCATTCACATGCGGACAGAATATGATGCCGCTGTTGGTCCTATCCCCTCGAAGTTCATAGAAATGCTGGGGATTGGAACGAAGGATGCGCGGCATTTGCATTTTCAGCGTCTTGAGCGCCGAGGGTTTCGACGCCATTGGAACAATGCGGACATCAAATCTCAATTCCTGTCGGTCAAAAGACTTAGGCAGGACTATGGCGTCCTCGTCTGTAACATGCATTTCCATCTGAATGTCCGTCAGCACCGCAAACGACGCAGTACCCGTGAGACCAACGAGAGTCGGTCGCCTGCCTTCACCATCCGAACAATACCGTTGAAGGTTGAGGGGCATGTGAAGATATGACGGGCGGAAGTCGTGGCCCCATTCTGAAACGCAGTGCGCTTCGTCGATGACGGCGAGGGAAACCGGAAAACGCGCAACAACGGTCTGGAGTTGGTTGCGAAATTTCTGAATCTGGAGGCGCTCCGGCGAGATATAGGTAAACGCCAGGCGCCCAGCCTCCATGTCGCGCAGACTGGCTTCCTTCTCTGCGGGGTCGAGTTGACTTGAGATAAACCCCACCAAGTCGATGCCTGTGGCCTCAAGGTTCTCAGCCTGATCGGTCATCAATGAAACAAGTGGGTCAATGATGATGGTCATTCCGGGCAGAAGAAGGCCACTGAGTTGATATGTGAGCGACTTCCCACCGCCGGTCGGGAGAAGAACGATAGTGGCCTTGCCCTGAAGCAGCCGGGAAATAACGTGAAGTTGCCCATCCCAGAAGTCTCGCTTCCGGAAGATATGCCTCAAGAAGAAACGCATCGCATTGAACTTATCTACCGTCATCGGTTCTGGGTTGTCCCCGTTTTCAGACGTGATCGCGCGTTCAACGTCGGCAAGGTCGTACCGCAGAGGCTCACACCATTGGAGCGCTCGTTCGGTTCGGAAACCGATTGCATGTCGAAGGCGAATCAGGTTCTCTGGGGCCGTTGGGAAGTGCATCTGCTCCAAGGAACCGAAGGAGCCGGAGTCCATGAGGCAGCCGTGAGAGAGGATGATGTCGTAACTGCCCTCTGGCCCAGGAACTGGCCGAGCGGTCATGCCTTCAAGCGGTGCGTGGACCGGACAAATGCCGATGACGTCTAGATCAAAACGTGGAGCCGTAGGAGTCTCTTGCGCAATCGTGTGAATGTGGCCCCAGATAGCGCTTAATTGACGAAATGCCTCAACGGTTATGGGAATGTCTTCTTCCAGGATTAGGATGCGCTGGTTGCGGGTGGGATCGAGAATCTCGTGGGAATAGAGATGTAGCAAACCTCGCAGACAACGATGGGTTGTAAGAGGAACGAGGATCGCATAATACGCGGCGGCGTGGAGGTGCGAACTCACTATTGCACTTTGAACGGAATCGAAGCCGGGTGAAAGAAGTGTTGCTGGCAGGTCGCGTTTGCGAGTTTCAAACCATGCCTGAAGACCTTGTCGGACTTGCGCAGTTGTCACACGGAAAACGGTCCATCCATGTTCAGTTAGAAGGGCGTCTCGCCGTGCATCGAGGTTGCGCTGGCCCGGTTCAGTATGTTGCGCGCCGTCCACTTCAAACACCCAGTGCGTGCCTCCTACTTGGAAGACAAAGTCGACACGACTCTGGGCCAATTCGTCATCGGGGCTGTCCACAAGATCGCGGATAAGAACTTGTCGATGGAGCTTTGCCCCCAACCGGTCTCCGAAGACCTTTATGAATTCCGCGAGAAATATGTCCTCTTCTTGACTGGTAAGTTCCCGAAGTTCGGTCGGTAACGGGCGAGATGCGAAGTCCCCGTCGGCGTTGTCACCGAAAGGAAGGCCAAGCAGTTCTTGAGTTGCGGTAAGCAATTCCTGCAATGTGCCCGGAATCTGAAGGGCGGACATGCGATGTCCGACACTAGGGCCTTCGGTCATTACCTCTACCCGGAAGAATGGAAGGCACGGACCGCTCAGCAATGCCTGTTCAAAATCGAGATCAACCAGGGTGGGGTTTCCGCGAGCGATGATCTTGTCACAAATGGCGGTAACGGAGGCCAAAGCTGGGTTGTCGGTTGGAATGAATTCGATGTGATCCGTCTCAATCACTGCATGTGCGTTGTCTTGAAGCAGACGGACAAGCGATGCGAGGAATTCATCCCGATCACCAGGAATGGTATCCCAGAGTCCAAGGCGAGCAGAGGCCGTGTATCTTAGCTTATCCATTTCCGCTTATCTCTTCATCAGGCCAATCGCCGCGGATCAGGAGCGAGACCGGAGGCAAACTTGTTTGCCGACGGGATCGCCTGCTGCAGCCGCTGGTTGTGAGGCGCGGAGCGCCGAGCACCCAGCGGATGGTAATACGCGGCGATT
>QNCA01000188.1 GCA_003644325.1 Planctomycetota bacterium | reverse complement strand
TATCGCAGCGAATGAAGCGATATCGCCGTCCTGATCGAGACCCATGTAATTGTATGCTCTGGTACTGGTTAAATTGACGCCGTTCCAGCGCGGGCGGCTACTGTAGCCCGTACTATAAACATTTACGACGTCGCCGTCTTCGTTGACCGAACAGTTGCCCTTGCCGGCAGCGTTCCCGTATGTGTGAATCAACGTGCCGGTACTGCGTTGATACTCATAGACGTTGGGGCCGCTCCATACCAGGTAATCGCCGGCGATTTCCGGGTAGTAATTATGCGCTGACGTGAGCCCCAGGGACTCGCTGACTTTGACAATCTCGTGCGTAGGAAGGGCAAACGCGGAACCTGCAACCAGACCGAACACCACCGTCATAATTAAAGCCAATTTGATACTTTTCATGATAGACCTCCATATACAATGTACACCTGTGAGGTTTTCTGCGGCGCGTCGCGCGACAACATTTCCCGCCGCCGGGCTGCCTCACTATCACAAGCACCTTACATAGTGTCGCGGCCATTTTTTCTCAATATGTCATCACCCCCTTTCTAAATAAGGTTTCGCCTGTTTGACGCCAACACTCATCACTATCAAACCTTCTTGATCTGCGAGTTCTCCGGCGGCTGTCGCCGAAAACTCCCTCTGGTCCGACCTCTCACCGCGCATCTACAACAATCGGCCGAGTATGACCGTGCACCCCTTTCCCCGGCCGCTTCTCTTCCAGCCCCGGTGGGTTACACCAGGGCAAGTTCACGGGCATTGGCTTGCCCGGAAGGTGGATAATTGCACTTGTTACTCGCAATTGGCGTGCCGGGCGACGGCCGCAATGGGATGTTATAATCTCTTGTGGTATATGGAGATGCGCTGATGGCCGGAGAAATTGCGACCATGTGGGGTGTAACATTTCCGTTACATTTGCGAAAAGCGCAACAATATTGTTACAAAAGGAATCCCGCACGCTTCGCATTCCTTGCCGTGAAATTGCAGGGGAAGCGGATCGTCCGTTGATTGCGGACTCGAACCCGGTGATGCGCGGCGGGCTGTGCAGCCGCGACGGCCCGTGGCGCGCGTTTTACTTCGGGCGGTTGTTGTCGTGCGTGTTTGTTGTGAGGTTGTAGGCGCTCATGAGCCGGTACAGGTGTTGGCGTGTGACTCCACAGGCGCGGGCGGCCCGGGATACGTTGCCGCGGTGTCGCTCAAGCGCCCGGGCGATATAGTTTTTTCTGAAGAGGTCGCAGGCGTCCGCCAACTGCAACTCTTGCAGCGAACCGTCCGACTGCCGGTTGGATTGCGGTTCGGACAGGCAGAGTTGGATTTCAGTCTCGCCCACTTTTTCGCTGCTCGCTACGACGCATGCCTTTTCTATGACATTGCGAAGTTCGCGTACGTTTCCCGGCCAGTCGTGCATCAGCAGCCGCCGCATGGCTCCCGCGTCGAAGACCGGTGGTTTCATCTTTTCACGCCGGGCTATTTCTACGGCAAGCGCTTCTACCAGGATGGGGATGTCCTCACGCCTGTTCCGCAAAGGCGGCACTAATATGCTGATGACGTTCAGACGGTACAGCAAGTCCTCGCGAAATTTGCCTTCCTTGACCAGTTCCGCCAGGTCTTTGTTGCTCGCGGCGAGTATCCGTACGTTGACCTTTATCTCCGCGCTGCCGCCGACGGGGCGGAACTGTCCTTCTTGCAGGACGCGCAGGAGTTTCGCCTGCATCCCCGGGCTCATGTCGCCGACTTCGTCAAGGAACAGCGTGCCGCCGTCCGCTATCTCGAACAATCCCTTCTTGTTTCTGTCGGCGCCGGTAAACGCTCCCTTGACGTATCCAAACAGTTCGCTCTCCAGGAGCGTTTCCGGCAGCGCGGCGCAGTTCTCCGCGACAAAAGGTTTGTCCTTTCTATTGCTTGTAAAGTGGATTGCCTTGGCGACCAACTCCTTGCCGGTGCCGCTTTCGCCCTGGATGAGCACGGGCAGGCTGCGGTCGGCGATCTTCTCGATGAAATGATACAGGTCCTGCATCGCTTTTGACCGGCCGTTAAGGCCGGCAAAGCGGTCAACGGCGCCTTCGGGACTTTCTATCTTGTGTAGTATCTCGATTTCTTTTTCTCTTGCCTGCAACCTTTTTTGCAGTTGCGCGTTCAGGTCGGCCAGTTTTTTCCGCTGCTCCAGGTTCTCGCGATACAGGTGGGCGTTTTCGATTGCCGGCGCCACCTGCTCCGCATATGATGTCAGCAGGCTCATTGAATCGCCGGAGAATGTGCCGGTATTCCCCGGGTCGTCGAGATAGAGCGCTCCTATCACCTGGCCGCTCACTATAAGCGGCACACATAATACCGAACGCAGCCCTATGTTGCGAACCGGGGCGAACAGGCTGAGCCACTGGTCAAGCCGCGCATCAGCCGTGAGGATAGGCCGGTTGGTCTGTATGACTTCCCGGGCGACGTGCTTTATGGCGGTCATATCAGGCCGAGCGGGCCGGCTCGTTTTAGCGGCCGGAATGACACGCAGGCCCCGTGCGCGGGTCAATATCAGGAAGCCCCTCACGGCGCCTATCAGTTCCACCGCGCCGTCGGCCACCGCCTCGGCCAGTCTGTCCGAACCCAACTGTGTATTAATCGACCGGGTGATCTCCAGCAACCTGACCGCGGGATAGGGTTTTTTGCTTGCGGCCAGTTCCGCTTCTACGCCGGAGAGCGCTTCGCGCAGGAGCGCCTTATTGGGTTCATTGAGATATGAAGCGTAGTATTCTTCGGGCACGTGCATGCTGATGCGCTGCAACATATCCATTGCCTCGCGGTAGCAGCCGGCGGCTTCCTTCAGATTGCCCAGCCTGTGATGTACTTCGCCCAGGCGCATTCTGTTGAGCCAGAATGCTTCCGGCAGGACGACCCGCCGCAGGGTGGAGTCCGCGTTTTTCAGCAGGGTCAGACTCTCCTCGTTCGGCGTTTCGGGCATTCGTGACTTGGCCATTGCCCTGTAAAAAATCCCTGTTGTCTGCTGGACCTTCCATCCATGCTCTGCCGCGGTCGCGGTCAACAGTTCCGCTGTCTCGGCGGTCTCCTTCCAACGTCCCCTCGCGTAGAGTATTTGGAGTTTTTCTTCAAGTGTTCTGCACAGTTCCCAGTTCGATCTTGCCGTTATTCGTGTTTTAATTATCTTGTCGAACAGTTTCAGGGCATAAGAGTACTTGCCGTGAAGCCAGGCAATCGTGGCACGAGACGACTCTCTGACGAAAGCATATTCCCACTCCCGGTTTTTGTCACAAATATTTATCGTTTTCCTGAGCGCGCTCTCCGCGCCGGCCGGATCGTTCAGTTTCACCAGCGTCTTGGCCAGCAGGAAATACACGTCTCGCTGCAAGGCCGGGTCGCTCCTTCTTTCGGCAAGATTCAGCGCCTCGCCGAAGAGCCTCAATGCCTTGCGGTACTGCGCCACCTCGCCGCACGTCACGGCCAGGTTGAAAGAAGCGAGTGAAAGGTTGCCGACCTCGTTCTTCTTGCGGGCATCGCTGTAACTCTTCTCCAGCAGTCCCAGGGCATCCAATTGCCTTCCCATAGCACGGTAACACAGGGCCATGTTGCCCGTAGCGGCGGAAAAGCCCCCCAGGTAGCCATGTCTTGTAAACATCCTTTTCGCCCGGCGGAACATCCGAAGCGCCGTGTCGGTCCTTCCGGCGAGCGCGTAACTTACCCCGCAAATGTTGTATACATGTGCCAGGGGTATGCCCTTGACCTTCTTTTGGACCATCCTCAGGGCCACATCGCAGTACGTCAGCGCTTTCTTGGGATAGCTTGTCTCGGCGTGAATGCGCCCCATAAGTGCGTGAAGTTGAGCCTTAATTGCGACGTTGTCGCCGGCGCTCTGCAGTCCCTTTTCACAGGCATCCTTCGCTTTATCAAAGTGCCTCTGAAGGATCAGCATGTAGCATAATTGTCGATAGGTATCCGCCTGCAACTCGGGAGTCAGGACATCTTCCGGCAACGCCAGTATTTCGTTGTAACTGGCCAGGGCTTCTTCCATGTGCCCGATGTGTTCTTGCAGGCGGGTCAGGTTTTGAAGGATTTCCAGGCGTGTCTGTTCCGCTCCGCTTTCGGGCAACAGGGAGAGCGCCGTCTCGTAAAAGTCGATAGCCATGTCGATGGACTGATTTGCTTCGCACTTCTTGCCCGCCTTCAACGCCGCCTTGTAATTGCTGAAAGTGCGCGTTGTCTTGAAATGTCGTGGTTGCCGCTTAGGCATGGCAAATCACTCCCGGGAAAAAACAACCTATCAACGAAATCAGTTGCAACATTGTAACATAAGTGTGACATAATCATAAGAAAAAAGGTGACAGTCACCTTTTTCGGAAAATTGGAGATGTAACCTTTGTAAAATCCTCAAGTTGACTGACTTTTTCTGGATGATGGTGGGTGCTTGATTATAATCTGCTGTTTCACAACACCTTACGGTGACAGTCACCAATCTACGATCCGTTCCGACAAGGTCGAAACGGCTCC
>QNCA01000187.1 GCA_003644325.1 Planctomycetota bacterium | reverse complement strand
GGCGCCAGAAGGCCGCGGATGCCCTCGAGCAGTAAATGCGCGGCGGCGCGGGCATCGGCCGCGGTGGGGACAAGCATGAGAACCCTGCCCGCCCGCCCCTCGCGCAGGCGTCTTCTCACTTGTTCTATCAGTACGCGGCTCTTTCCGGCGGCTGCCGGCGCGGTAAGTATTGTGACTTTCGCGCCCATGTTAGGCACAGGTTACCGAGATAGGCCGGATTTTCAACGAATTTCCTGAAATCGCCTTCCTTTTCTAAAGAAAGCATGCGGCGTTGTCGATAGAAATAATGTGGATTGTATCGTCTCCTCGGGGCAAAGGGCCTTGCAGAGGAAAGGGGGGCGGTGTGTCCCCGTGTATCGTTAATCGAAGCAAATAGGCGAAGCATGCGAAAGGAAGCGCCAGGTGACTGAAAGAATACTTGTAGTGGAAGACCACGCCGGAACCCTCGATCTGTTGACCAAACTTCTGCAGAAAGAGGGTTTTGATGTTATCAGGGCCGCCAACGGCGAAGACGCCCTCCTGACCCTCAAGAACGAACTGCCCGACCTTGTCCTGCTCGACATCGTGCTGACCGGCATGGACGGCTTTGACGTCTGCCGCACCATAAAGGGCGACCCGGTGTACCGGAACATCCCCGTGATAATGTGCACCGCGAAAGACACGCTGCCCGACAGGCTGAAGGGGGCGGAGTTCGGCGCGGACGATTACATCACCAAGCCCTTCAACAACTGCGATCTTGTCTCGCGCATCCGCCTGCACCTGCGCCTGCGGAGCATGGACGAGCAGTTGTTGATGACGGTCCACCAGTTGCAGTTGACCCGCAAAGCGCGGCAGGAGCAGGCAGAGGCCCTGGAACGCGGTCAAAAGGATACGATAAACGCCCTGATGGCGGCGGTCGAGGCGAAGGACCCCTGCATAAGCAAGCACGCGCGGAACGTCGCGGAGATTTGCCGTGCCGTGGCGGTGCGCATGGGCTTTGACAAGCGCAGCCTGACAAACCTGAACTACGCCAGCCTCCTGCACGACATAGGCAAGATCGGCGTGCCGACGGAAGTCCTCGCCAAGGAAAATCGTCTCGAAAAAGAAGAACTGGAAATCATCCGCCGCCATCCCGAGATAAGCGCGGAAATCATAAGACCGATTTCTTTCCTCCGGCGGGTCATTCCGATAATCCGCCATCACCACGAAAACGTGGACGGCAGCGGCTATCCCGACGGGCTCAAGGGCGACGGAATACCGCTTGAGGCCCGCGTACTGGCCGTCGCGGACGCATACGACGCGATGACGTCGGACAGGCCGTACCGCGAGGCGGTAAGCCGGGAACGCGCCATCACGCTTATTGCGGAGCGCGCCGGAACGCAGTTCGATGCCGATATCGTGAACATCTTCGCCGAGGTGATGCGCGAAAACGCGACGGCAGAGGAAGTCGCCCCGAGCATGTCATAGCCCGTGCCCGTCACGCGGCGACCCGTACGGGACGGTGAAAGTCGCCAATCCGCTCAAGTTCGCCTTACGGTGACAGTCACCAAAGTTTGACCCCCGCCCCGCGTGAAGATATAATCCCGCCCGATGTCTGATTTTCTCCACACACCCGCGACGAAGGCCGGCAACATGAATTCCGGAAGTACAATACCCGAGCGATTTCTGCGCGTGGCTGACGCGCTGGCATCCAAGGTCGCCGTGAGCGACAATGAGAAGCAGATGCTCTACGGCGAACTGTTGTCCGCCTCGATTGCGATGAGCGGGCGCATCGGCGACATGACGGAAAGGCCCAACGTCGGAATCATGCTGCCCAACTGCGCAGGATTCGCGCCGGCGTTCTTCGGAACGATACTCTCGGGCAAGACCGCTGTTCCGGTGAACTACTTGCTGAATCCCCGCGAGACGGGCCGCATCATCGCCGATGCCGGCCTGGACACCGTGCTCACCACGGGCCTTTTCACGGACGCCCTCGAGGGCCTTGTGCCCAACGTGGTGAAAATGGAAGAGGTGAGTTTCAACGAGTCTCCATCGGGTTTCACGCCACCGAGGGTTCGGCCGGACGACGTCGCCGCGCTGCTCTACACCTCCGGCACCATTTACCGCCCCAAGGGCGTCATGCAGACGCACAAGAACATCCTCTCGAACATCGACGCCTGCCTGCGGGCAATGCGTATCAGCGAAGACGATGTCTTTCTGGCCGTACTGCCCGGCTTCCATACATTTGGGCTGACGTGCGCTATCCTGCTGCCGCTGCTCACCGGCGGCAGGGTGCATTTCATTGCGCGGTTCGCGCCCGCGGCGGTGATGCGCGCCCTGCGCGAATCCGGCTCAACCATCTTCATGGGCGTGCCCTCGATGTACAAGGCCCTTCTGAAATCCATCTCCGACGGCGACTCTGCGACAGTCCCACTCCCCTCGCTCAGACTCTGTGTTTCGGGCGGGGAGGCCCTGCCTGTCGAGACAGGGCGGGAATTCCAGCGGAAGACCGGCGTGCCTCTCATAGAGGGCTACGGCATGACGGAGACCTCGCCGGTGATAGCGCTCAACCGCCCCGACAGGCAAAAGTGGGGCACGGCCGGCCTGCCCCTGGACAACCTGGAGGTCGGCACGTTCGACGACGACGGCAATAGGTTGCCGCCCGGCGGCGACGGAGAGTTATGGGTGCGCGGGCCCAGCGTTATGAAGGGCTACCGGAACCTGCCAGAAGAAACGGCGGAAATCCTGACCGACGACGGCTGGCTGAAAACGGGCGACATGTGCGTAATCGACGAGGACGGGTTCATCAAGATAACCGGACGCAAAAAGGAGATGATAATATCGGCGGGCAAGAACATCTACCCCGTCGAGATAGAGCGGACACTGGAGGAACATGCGCAGGTCTTCGAGGCGGCGGTAATCGGCGTGGCGGACGAAGTGCGCGGCGAAGTCCCGATGGCATTTGTCGTGCCCATGCCCGGCACGGACCTGGACCGCGCGTCGCTGACGGCATTCTGCAGGGAGAAACTCAGCGCTTTCAAGGTGCCGAAGAAAATCCAGGTCGTCAAAGAAATGCCCCACACGCTCACCGGCAAGGTGCTGAAACGAGAACTCCGGCCGGAGGCGTGATTCGTGAATACGCGCGCATCGGTGAGGGACGCAGGGACACTGAACATTGAAAGAGTAAGAAGTAATTTATGGATAGGAAATTTTTAACGACCGGCTTGCTGGCCCTGGTTTTTGTCTATGGATTTTACAACTCGGTTCTTTCTTTCACCGGCTGGCTGCAAGGCTATGACTTTGCCCAGATTTATATTGCCAGCCGGCTGGTGCTGGCCGGAGAATCGGACAAGACTCTTCTCACGGGAGAAGAGTGGGCCGAAGAATGCACGCGATTCGGGCTGGAACCGTTCCGTTACAGGGATGGAACCTACGCGGAGAACGTGCCCTCGAACGTCTATCCGCCCTTTGCCGCAATCGCGGCGGTACCCCTCGCGCTACTTCCATTTGGTGCGGCGCGTCGGATATTCTATATCATGAATCTGGCTTCCATCCTCGTGGCGGTAATACTGTTGTTTGCGAATCGCGAGCCGGAACGAAAGAAACAATCTATCCTGCCGGCATGTTGCGCGATCGCGATTTTTAACCCCTTCTATTTCGGGCAATATATGGGGCAGGTGAACCCGATTCTTCTTCTGCTGTGCGTGCTCGGGTTGTACCTGGGACGGAAGAACAGTCAGGTTCTCGCCGGCACGTGCATCGGGCTGGCGGCAGCCATCAAACTTTTTCCGATAATGCTGGCGCTGTTCTTTTTGGTAAAACGGCAGTACAGGGCGGCTATCGCCGGCGCGGCATCGTTCGTTCTCTTCAGCCTTGTCTCGCTCACCGCATTCACTCCGACGTTCGCGGTAAATTATTATGCAAAATTCCTGCCGGGCGCCATGAACGATACGTGCAGGTGGGTAAACCAGGGCATGCCGGCATTCTTCGCCAAACTGTTTGTCGATAATTATTATACTCAGCCGCTTCTTCATTCGCCGACACTGGCTTATGTCTTGACGGCTGTCTTTGCCGTGGCGATTGTTCTGGCCATATCGGCATTTTCCGTAAAACGTTGCAAACCGGACTCCCGGCTCTACGAAACACAGTTCGCGGCATTTCTTGTTGCGGCGGTAATCATCTTACCAAAGTCATGGACGTATATGCCGGTTTTTTTTCTGCCTGCATATTTCCTGATGGCCGAGTGGATGCTGGATCAGAAAACATGTTACACAAGATCATGGTTTTTGCTGATTGCCTCTTTCGTCACGTGGGCCTTTACATTTCCGAGTTACGAATACCAGAACATACCGCACACCCTGCTCGGCACGTTTTTCCTTTCATTGAATTTTTACGCCAGTGTGGTTTTGCTTGTCCTCTTGCTGTGGCGGCTTCGACCGAGACGTTGTAATGAGTACTATCCCCACGAATGTGTATCTGACTCACCCCAGGTTTTTAACGAGAACTCCGGCCGGAGGCGTGATTCGTGAATACGCGCGC
>QNCA01000186.1 GCA_003644325.1 Planctomycetota bacterium | reverse complement strand
CAGGTTTCAGGTTCCAGGTTCCAGGTTCCAGGTTTCAGATTCCAGGTTTCAGGTGTATGATTTTGCGCTTCGGTTTGATTCCTGAAACCTGCGGCCTGAAACTCGCCTCGTGTCCCATTTACAACGTCATTATCAATAAATTCGCTCGCATGTACAGGCCGCACGGACCCTACCGGTGATGGCGCGACCTGTCAAGGGCAAAGTGCGCGGCTAAAAGTCACCCGGCATTTCCGGCGTCCTGGGCCCGGATTTGGACTTGGTTTCGGGCCCGGGTTTGGACTTGGTTTCGGGCGGCCCGGCCTTGCGCTTTACATCCACAATCTTAAAACTGCCCGGATTTTTCATGCTCTTCGCAATCTCCGCCCAGGGCGCTCCCTTATATTTCCGCAGGACGCGGCCCACCGCGACCTTGGCGCCCCGGCGGTATTCCGCAGAAATCCTGCCTCCTTTCAAAAGCGGCGCCTCCCTGGCGACACATGCACGGCTCCATTCTTCCAGTGAAACAAATTTCGGCTCACCGGTTGAACGCGGCGCCACTACGACGTGACTCGGGAAGTAGGGCAGGTCAAGATCCGGTGAGGCGACCTTCGGATTGACCTCGCGCACCGCCACTTCCAGGGCATTCCCCGTCCGAGTCACACCGAGTATCTCTACCTCGGCATCCGGCGAGTAGACGCGCCCGAGGGTCACGACTATCAGCATGTGGCTCGCGAAGTTCACGCTCGGCCTTTCCTGATTCTCGCCCAGCACGGCCCTGTCCTTCAGGAATTGGTTTAATTCCCTCGGGTTCCTTATCACGGTGCGCACCGGCTCCAGGGTGGGAATATCGACGGCATCCGCCATGGACAGGTCTTTCGATGTGGTCTTTAACGAAGTCCGCTGCAAAACCATCCGGTGAATGAAGCCGTCCCTGTCCGGCATGGGCGACAACTTCTTGCCGTAATGTCTCTCCACGGTCTTGATATACTCTACCAGGTTATATCGCGCCAGATGCAGCTGAGCCAGAAACAGGTCCCTGTACGCCTGCCATCTGCGGGGCGCTTCAGGCCCGACCTTAAGAGAGGAGACCCGCTTGATAGCCCGGTTTATAATCTTGAGGTTGTCCGCGGCCATGCGGTTTGCGTCTTTTATTTCCCGGGTTGAAGCGAAATCCGTCCGCAGATTCGGCAGCATTTCTACTTCCTCGATAATGCCGAGCAGCCGCTTTCCGAAAGAATTCATGAACCCCTTTCGCGCCTCTGCGGAGTACTCGGGCACGTACTTGCTCATGAGCGAAAGGTCAAACCTTTCGGTGTTGTTTTGCCGCCTGTCGTCGGCTATCATTCTTACCATGGACCTGACGTCCCCCGGCAATTTCGCCAGGATGGCGGCATCCACAATCCGGCCGTCGTCGATGAAGTAATATTTCCCGCCCGTCAACTTGACCAATGCGGACAGTTCAAACGGACCCGCCATCGCAGGCTGTTCCAGGCCCGCATCAAGCAACGCCGCGCCCCAGTTGCGGCAGCAGGGTTCGCGCCCGGGCTCCGCGCTGCCCAAATCCCCCCAGCCCCGCATCAGGACATACCCGTGGGGGTTGCGGGGTTTGTCCGAGATAAAGGCGTCGTCCTGCAGCACAAGAAGTTCCGGTCTTCTCTCAGAGAAGATTCGCGTGGTCGGACCGAAGACAAACAGCGGTATGCCCTTCGCCCGAAGGGCCTTGAGCGCATATTGCCAGCCCGCGGCATCGTCTCCGCGTTCGTCGGTCAGCAGCGCTATGACGATTTGTCGGCCATCGCCGGCCCTGAGCGTTGCGGCTTGGCATAAGGCGTGCATGGTGTTTTCCACAGATGGGGCGACCTTCGCCCTGGGGTTTCTGTACCTTGCCAGCGCCTTTTGCTTGACCCTTTGGTAACTTTTCTTCTTTATCGCAGCCAGGGCCGCCATCACAGCAGCGGGATCGCGGGTCGGCTTTTCCAGCGCCGGTTCGGCCCTTTCCCCATAACTTATCACTGTCATACTCAGGCGGCCGGGGCTGTACTTGTTCAACCTGTCGAACAGCGGCTTAATTTGTCCCTTCAGCATGTCAACCTGGTCAAACAGGCTGGGCGAGGAATCGACCAGCCATACCAACAGGATGTCCTTGTTTTTAAAGTCTTTTTCCAATTTCGCGCCGAGCGAGGAGCCCGGAGAACCTATGCCGCCCGCGCCGCCGAGAATATCTCCGGACCCGCGGCTCTCGCCGAAACCTTCCATCCGCGACAGTCGCAGAGCCTCGGGCCCGGTAAAAAGCGAATCGGAAGCGGATGGCCCAAACTCCGGCCCGACGGGCTTGAACTTCACATTGCCCCGCGTCATGTCGGGCAGTCTTATCGGATTTTCCGTTTCGGAAGGATTGAATGCGAGCACGTCTGGGTTGTCGGCGCCGATGTCAACCAGGTCTTCCGTTTCGATGGTATCCCGCAATTTGTGGGCTTGGAACCGCTCGGCCGAAGGCTCGACCCTGGCCGCAAACAATATCCCGGGGGGGCTTTCGGCCGGTGCGCTGAAATAGAAATTGAAGAGCACGTAGCCCGCAAAGATGAGAACGGCATGGATGGCCAGCGAGGCCAGCAGGGCGGCAACGCCCGCGATCAGTTGGTCGCGGCGCGGCTCCGCCATACTGCCGGCAGGGTCTTTCCGGCTTGCACTCAAACTTTCAGAGGTGTTAATCATCGGCGGCCTCCGGCTGAACCGCGTGAACATACCCTTTCCCTTTATACGTGTATTATACATCTACATGCGCGCTAAGTCCATACAATTCAAGGGGGATGGAGTGTCGGGACATGAAACCTTGCAGTGGGTAAATGGCGGGGTCAAACCGGACCGGCCCCGATATATCGGGGCCGGTCCGGTCGCAAGAAGCCTCAGGCTCCGGTTATTGCTCGCCAGCGGGCTTCAAGTTCCGGGTGTTTTACCATTTCAATCACGTAGTCGGCCACCTGTTCGGCTGTTGCGCCGTCCTTATGGCCGGTACAGACCACCTTATTTTCCGCCGCGCAGACGTCCATGGCCATTTCCAGGATGTTGGCGCGTCTTGAGAATCCGATATGTTCCATCATCATGATGGCGGCGCGCATCATGCTTCGCGGATCGGCGTATTGTGCGCGACCCTCTTCAACCATGCGGGTGCCGCTGCCGTGAATGGCTTCGAACATGGCGTAGTTGCGGCCGATGTTCGCGGAGCCCGCCGTTCCCACGCCTCCCTGTATCTGCGCTGCTTCGTCGGTGATGATGTCGCCGTAAAGGTTCGGCATCACGAATACCCGGAACTGGGTGCGTCGTTTCGGATCGATGAGTTTGGCCGTCATGATATCTATGTACCACTCATCAAGATTGATTTCCGGATATTCTTCCTTCACCTGATATGCGATTTTGGAGAACTTGCCGTCGGTCGTTTTCACGACATTGGCTTTTGTGACCACCGTTACCCGGTTAATACCTTTTTTACGCGCGTATTCAAATGCCGCGCGCACGATGCGCTCGGCGCCCTGGCTGGTTATCACCTTGAAGTCGACTCCCAGGTCCTCGCTGACATTGATGCCCTTGCTTCCGAGTACGTATTCTCCCTCGGTATTTTCGCGGAAGAACATCCAGTCTATGTTCTCTCGCGGCACCTTTACCGGCCGGACGTTCGCGAAAAGGTCGAGTCGGCGTCGCAGTGTGACGTTCGCGCTTTCCAGTTCTCCGCGCGGGTCGCCGCTTTTAGGGGTCTCGGTTGGGCCTTTGAGAATGACATGACATCTTTTAATCTGTTCCAAGACGTCATCGGGAACGGCCTGTTTGCACTTATAACGATTTTCAATCGTCAGGCCTTCGATATCCACGAATTCAATCTTGCCTTCTTTTACCTCTTCGACGAGCAGGTGTTCTATTACTCTGCGCGTCTGGTTGCATATTATGGGTCCTATCCCATCGCCGCCGGCTATGCCGATTTTAATTTTCTCCAGTTTGGAATAATCCGTCCAGTCCGGAGCGTTTTTCATTTTATCCACTCGCTCCAGTTGTTCCTCCATCAACTTGCCGAAATGCTCTTTTGCACGCTCGACTGCTTCAGAGGACATAACAGTCTCTCCTAAATAAGACAAACTAACTTAAGGTTTCACGCGCCCGACTGAAAGCGCCGGGGGCACCATAAAGGCCGATTATACTCGCCTTTTGGCTTTCAAAGTCAAGCGAAATCGGGAACACTTTTTCGCATTTTCACAGATTTACCCTCCCGGCGGCGAGCGCCGTTTTCGCCCGGCAACCAGCGGTCCCCGAGGTGAGGCTCTCGTTGACCATTGCCCCGCTCCTTACTATAATTCACGATGTGAGGCAAACGAAATTCAAAAAGATTCTTATGGTGCGGCTTAGCGCCCTGGGCGACGTGGCGCATTGTCTGCCCGCGCTGGACGCTCTGAGGCGACATTACTCCCGGGCGAAGATAATATGGGCCGTCGAGGAGAAGGCCGCCGGACTGCTGGAGGGGCATCCGCAGAT
>QNCA01000185.1 GCA_003644325.1 Planctomycetota bacterium | reverse complement strand
CGCCGCCCCATTCTTCTTCGACGATTCGCCTGAGTACGTGTATGACCTTCATATTCGCTCCGGGAACCATGGACTTTTCAGACTATATTACACGAGTTGCATCAAACAGGCAAACGCTTTCCCTTTCCCTTTCCCTTGCCCTTGCCCTCTGCCCTCTGCCCTTGCCCTCTGCCCTTGCCCTTGCCCTTGCCCTCTGCCCTTGCCCCTGCCCTATGCGTCTGTTATAATTCCTCGACTTTAACAGTTGACGGAGTCTTGGATTGAAGGATCAACTGGCAAAAATACTCGCCGAGGCGAAGGCAGAGATTGGAGCGGCCTCTGCCGCGGAAGACCTGGAAGCGCTGCGGGTGAAGTACCTGGGCCGGAAGGGGGTTTTGCGTAACATCATGGCAAAACTCTCGAAACTGTCGCCCGAGGAACGTCCCGCGGCGGGGCAACTGGCAAACAGGGTGAAGCAGGACATTGCCTCCCTCGTCGGAGAACGGCTGAAGTCTCTCTCCATCGCGCCGGAGGACCGGGAGGTGTTCGACGCGACCCTGCCCGGGCGGATGCGCCCTTACGGCACCCTCCATCCGATCACCCATGTCACCCGCGAAGTCAAGCGCATCTTTCACCAGTTGGGCTTCGAGTGGGTGGAGGGGCCGGAGGTGGAGGATGGGTGGCACAACTTCGACGCGCTGAACATTCCGCCCAATCATCCGGCGCGCAGCGAGACCGACAATTTTTACATCACCGACGACCTCATTATTCGCTCCCAGACATCGTCGGTGCAGATTCGCGTGATGGAGAAGCAGAAACCGCCGATACGCATCATCGCCCCGGGGCGTGTTTATCGCCCGGACACCGTGGATGCGACCCACCACTACTTTTTCCACCAGGTCGAACTGCTGATGGTGGACAGGGGGCTGACCTTCGTCGATTTGAAGAACATCATAACGCTCTTCATACGCGGGCTTTTCGGGCCGGAGGTTAAGGTGCGCATGCGGCCGTCGTATTTCCCCTTTACCGAGCCCAGCGCGGAGACCGACATTTCGTGCGTCTTCTGCGGGGGATCGGGTTGCAGGGTATGCAAGGACACCGGCTGGCTGGAGATGGGCGGCTCCGGCATGGTCGACCCCAACGTCTTCGAGGCCGTCGGCATAGACCCGGAGGTTTACACCGGCCTGGCCTTCGGCTTCGGCATAGACAGGTTCGCCATGCTAAAGTATGGCATCGACGACATACGTTTGCTTACGGAGAACGACGTCAGGTTCCTGAAGCAGTTTTGACTGACGTTCTGAGCAAGAGATGAAAATCACGCTGAACTGGCTGAAGGACTATGTTGACGCGGGTTTGCCGCAGGAGGAACTCCTGGAGCGGCTCTCAGCGGCGGGTCTGAACATCGAGGACAGGCGTTCGCTCGGCGACGACCTCTACGTAGAATTGGAAGTCACCAGCAACCGCCCTGACTGTCTCAGTCTAATCGGCGTTGCGCGCGAGGTAAGCGCGCTGAGCGGCAAGCCGCTGGTGATACCGACGGTCGAATACAAGACCTCCGGGGTGAAGGTGGAGGACGTCGCCTCGGTGGATGTCCTCGATGCCGGACTCTGCCCCAGGTACACCGCCCGTGTAATCAAGGGCGTGAAGGTCGGCCCCTCACCGGCATGGATGCGCAAGCGCCTCGAGGCGATAGGCTTGCGGGCCGTAAACAACATTGCGGATATCACAAACTACGTTCTGATGGAATGCGGCCAGCCCCTGCATGCCTTTGACTATGACAGGTTGAATGAAAGGCGCATCGTCGTACGACGTGCAAAGGCCGGCGAAACGATTACCGCCATAGACCGGAAGGAGTACGAACTGAAGGATGACATGCTCGTCATTGCCGACGCCGCGCGGCCGGTGGCCGTGGCCGGCGTGATGGGCGGGCTTGACACCGAGGTGGGCGACTCGACGACGAATGTCCTGTTGGAGAGCGCCTATTTTGAACCGGTGAGCATCCGGCGGACGTCGCGCGCGCTGAAACTCGCCAGCGATTCCTCTTTCCGCTTCGAGCGCGGGGTTGACTGGAAGGGTGTGGACTGGGCGTCGCGGCGTGCGGCCTCGCTGATGGCGGAAATAAGCGGCGGCGAAGTATTGGAAAGCGTTATCGACGTTCAGGGCGAAAAACCGCCTGTAGTAAAAACGTCAATGCGGTTCTCGCGGCTGCCGGTGATTCTCGGCATTGACGTGCCGGCGGATGAGGCGGTAAGGATACTTAAAGCGTTGCAGTTCAGGATTCTCAGCCGCGATGCGGAGAGGGTCGAGGTCGAGGTGCCTTCGCACAGGCACGACGTGGAGCGCGAGATAGACCTCATCGAGGAGGTGGCGCGGCACTTCGGCTACGACAAGTTCGACGTCGAGAAACCGATAAGCATCGCGGTCACCCTGCCCTCGAAAGAGGACAGCATCGAGGAAGAAGTGCGCGAGATGCTCGTGGCGAACGGCTGCAACGAGGTGGTCACGGTGCCGTTCGTCGGCGACGACCCCGCGGGCCGCGCATGCTTCTGGGACGCGGAGGAACCGCTGGTCGTGCGCAACCCTGTGAACAAGCGGGAGGGCCTGCTGCGGCGGAGCCTGCTGCCCTGCTTCCTGCGGGTGAAACGCCACAACCAGAACCACGGCGTCGCGGATATCTCCATATTCGAATTGTCCAGGGTCTTCCTGCCGAAAAGAGGCCGGAAACTGCCGGAGGAAAAACGTGTGGTCGGCATCCTTAGAGACGGAGATTTCGCCGACCTGAAGGGAATTCTGGAGTCGCTTTTTGCCGGACTGCACGTTGGGGAACGCGTGACCTACCGGTCGAGCGAAAGTGCCGTTTTCTCACAGGGGGCTGTGATAACATGCGGCGAAGCGGTGCTGGGGCAGGTCGGCATGGTCTCGGATAGGATGGTCGTGGACTACGACCTGCGCGGCAGGCCGGCGTATGCCGAGATCGATTTCAAAGCGCTGGTGAAGGAAGTGGCGGACGTAGTCCGCTACGTCCCGCTGCCCAGGTTCCCGGCCGTTGAGAGGGACCTGTCGGTCATAATTGACGCGGGTGTGCCGTGGGGAAAGATAAGGGAATGCGTGGAGGGCGCCGGTATCGAGACGCTGCGCGAGGTGCGGTTCGTGGATTTATACAGCGGAGAACATCTGCCGGAGGGAAAGAAAAGCATCGCCTTTCGCATGATATTCCGCCGTGAAGACGGTACGCTGACCGGTGAAGAAGCGACCGGAGCGGTGGAGACAATCCTGGAGAGGCTGAAGACCGAGTTCAAAGCCGAGTTGAGGTCATAGATTTTCGCTTTTGGAGAATGATTAGTTGAAAATACTTGTAACAGGCGGAGCGGGCTTTATCGCGTCGCACGTGGCCGACAGACTTATCGCCGACGGGCACGAGGTCGTTATAATTGACAACCTCGCCACGGGAAACCGGGAGAATGTGAATCCCCGGGCGACGTTCTACGAGACGGACGTTACGGACAAGAAGGGCCTTGCGGAAATCTTTGCAAAGGAAAAGCCGGACATCGTGGACCACCACGCCGCGCAGATAGACGTGCGGCGGAGCGTGCGGGAACCGGCATTCGACGCGAGCGTGAATATCCTCGGCTCCATCAACATCATCGACAACTGTGTGCGTCACGGCGTAAAAAAGATGATTTACATTTCATCCGGCGGGGCGATATACGGCGAGCCGGAGTACATTCCGGTCGATGAGAAACACCCCGTAATACCGATGTGCCAGTACGGCATCTCCAAGCACACCGTGGAGCACTACCTGGAACTCGCGCACGCGCTTGACGGGCTGACCTATACCGTTCTTCGTTACGCCAACGTTTACGGTCCCCGGCAGGACCCCAGGGGCGAAGCAGGCGTTGTAGGCATCTTCAGCGAGAACATCCTCAACGGCCTGGACTGCGTGATATTCGGCGACGGCTCAAAAACCCGGGATTACGTTTACGTTGATGACGTGGTTGAGGCAAACGTTATCGCAATGGAGAAAGGCGATAACGAGGCTTTCAACATTGGTCATGGAGTCGAGACGACCGACTTCGAAGTGTTCGACGCGGTGCGAAAGGCCCTGAACGCGGATGTTGAACCGAAGTACGAAGACAAACGTAAAGGAGAGATAGACCGGATATGCCTTAGCGCCGATAAGGCGAAGGCGGTCTTGGGCTGGGAACCGAAGGTCGGTTTTGAAGAAGGCGTTGAACATGCCGCCGCATTCTACCGGAAGAAACTCGGGAAGTAACAAAACGTGGGCAGATACATTTTCCTGGATAGAGACGGAACGATAAACCGTGAGTTGCCGAACTACGTAAAGACGTGGGAGGAGTTCGAATTCCTCCCTGATGTTTTGGACGCCTTCAGGTTGTGGCGCAGCGAAGGGTTCAAGTGTTTCGTGGTCAGCAATCAATCCTGAGTGGACAGGAAGATAGGCTCCGAACAAGCGGTGGTTGATGTGATGGACAAAATGTGTGCCGCGGTGGAGGCAGCCGGCGGCAGGGTAGAAAAGGCGT
>QNCA01000184.1 GCA_003644325.1 Planctomycetota bacterium | reverse complement strand
GCTCTAACTTAGCTTATTAAGCGAAGGTCACAAAATAACGAATGGTACAAAGGTGACAGTCACCATCTACGAGCCGCCCCCCCCGATAAGTCGGGGGTCTGCGCTCCGTAATGGATGGCGGTCACCTTTGCCGGCGGCTCATTATTTTGGGACACCTGCTTAGGACGTCTTTTGGACTGAGCCACTTGGAACGCATAATCCAACTGTCCGACCCGGATGAAGCGCGCACGCTTTTCGGCGCGAAGGACGTGTATCTGAAGTTGGTGCGCGACGCCTGCGGGGTCAGCATAACCGCCCGCAACAGTATGCTGAAGATAGAGGGCGGCGAGGGCGCAGTCCGCAGGGCATGTGAGGTCTTTGACCGGTTGCTAGGCATCTTGCGCCGCACCGGCAAGTTATACAAATCAGAAGTCATAGACATAGTATATTCCCACAGCCTTTCCGCATCCGGCGCTCCCCCCGGCACGAGAGTCCAGCCGCAGGCCTTTACACCCAGGACGGAAGGCCAGGCGCGCTACGTCGAGGCCATCAAGGCCGACGATATAGTCTTCGGCATCGGTCCCGCCGGTACCGGCAAGACGTTCCTGGCGGTGGCCATGGCGGTCAGCGCGCTCAGGCGCGGGAGCGTCCGCAAGATAGTTCTGGTCAGGCCGGTGGTCGAGGCGGGCGAAAGTCTGGGCTACCTGCCCGGAGACGTCATGGCCAAGGTCAACCCGTACATGCGGCCCTTGTATGACGCGCTGGGCGAGATGATGGAGTTCTCACAGATACGAGAATACATTGAGCGCGACCTTGTGGAGATAGCCCCATTGGCGTACATGCGCGGCCGGACGCTCAACGACGCTTTTGTAATCCTGGACGAGGCGCAAAACACCTCCGCCGAGCAGATGAAGATGTTTCTGACACGCATGGGGCTGCGTTCAAAGATGGTTATTACCGGCGACATAACGCAGGTCGATTTACCCGGTCCCCGCCGCTCGGGACTGATATTGATACAGCAGATACTGCGGGGCGTGGAGGGGATACGCTTTGTCTATTTGACGAATAAGGACATCGTGAGGCACAAACTGGTACAGCGGATAGTCCACGCCTACCATGTCTTTGAGGAACGAGGGGCCGGCAACTCCAGGGAATCGGAGAAGCGGTAATGTCACGTCCCAAACAGGCAAGACGCGCCGGGCGAGTCAAGCCCGCAGGTGACAAGAAGCGGCACAGAGAGGTCTCGGCGTTCACATGGTTGATGGCCGCGGTCTTCTTTGCCTTGACCGTTACGCTGGTTGCCTGGGGAAGCCCCGAAATAGGCCTGGAGGTGGGCCACCCAGCAGACAGGGACTACCTGGCCAGGGTGAAATTCGAGTGTGTTGACCTCAGGCAGACGGAGTACAACCGCCAGCGGCGGCGCCGGGCCATCCCGGAAAGGTATTCCCCCCTGCCGGAGGGAAGAGAAGCGATAAAGGCCCTTCGAGAGAGGCTGCGAAGAGTCCTCAAGGATGTGCGTTTACACGGAGAGGCCGCTGATGTACTGGCGGGTTTCCCCCGCGAATCGGGGCTTGCCGTGGTGAATTTCGTCACTTCGCTCTCCAAAGGCGACGGCGCGTTATATCAGCAGGCTCCCGATATTCTGTTGCGGCCCCTTGAGAATGCGGAGATACTCCGCTCCAAAGACTACAGGCGCGTTGCTGAGGGTACGGGCAAGATTCGCCTGGTCGGCGGCGAAGATGAGCGAGAGGTGCCTGCGAGCAATCTCGTAAATATTGATACGGTTCAAGAATTTTTGCAGGCCGGGATAGAGGGTGCGCTGACCACCCCGCCGCTGGGCGCGTATTCGGGCAATGCGGAGGCAGTTGCCGGTGTCCTGGCTTCGGTTTTAAGGCCCCGGAGAAACCTCCGGCCGACCGCAGCGTACGAGCGCGGACTTACCGAAAAGGCCCGCGAAGAAGCCGCAAGCATGGCGCCTGCCGCCTACAAGACCGTTCTGCCCGGCGATACCATCATTATGAAGAACATGCCGGTGGAACGGCAGCACCTGGTGGAGATTCGCGCCGAGCAACGGGCCTACGACGCCGCCCTGCCCCTTGCAGAGCGATTGAGGGTCTTCGGCGGGTCGGGGTTGCTGATTCTTATGATGTTCGGGGTCGGTGCGTGGTACCTCTCCAACTTCCAGCCCAATATCCTTCGCTCGAATATGAGGTTTTTCATCTTTGCGGCGCTTCTCGTCCTGGTGATGCTTGCGGCCAAACTGATTGTGCTGAAGGGATGGCAGGTCTATTTGATACCGATTTCGTTTGCGGCGATGGTGCTGGCCATTGCTTACAGCCCGCGTACTTCGCTGGCCGTCTCCTGGATGCTCGCGGCCGTCATATCGCTGATGGCGGGCATGAACCTGGCGCTGTTCTTCTATCTCATGGCAGGCTCGGCGGTCTCGGCGTTCGGTTCGGCCCGGATACGCAAGCGTTCAAAGATCATCAAAGTGGGGATGCTGACCGGTCTGGCCTACGTCCTGGTTATCTGGGGTGAAGGCCTTTTAACGGGCGGGGTGAACGACCGTGCCATCATTTTCAACTCCGGCTGGGGGTTATTCAACGGATTGCTGGTGGCCTTTCTCATCTCCGGCATATTGCCCTTCATAGAGAAATGGTTCAACATTACCACGGACATAAGCCTGCTGGAGTTGAGCGACCAGAACCACCCGCTCATCAGGAGACTCATCTTCTCCGCCCCGGGGACGTACCATCACAGTCTTATAGTGGGCAACCTGGCGGAAGAAGCCTCCGAGGCCATCGGCGCCAACGCCCTCCTGGCCAGGGTGGGTTCATATTTCCACGATGTCGGCAAACTGTTGCGCCCGGATTATTTTATCGAGAATGAGCCCACGCCCGGCGCCAAACACTCGAAACTGACCACGCCGATGAGCACCACCATAATTTTGGCCCACACCAAGAACGGGGAAGAACTGGCCCGCGAATACAAACTGCCCAACGCGGTCCGCGCCATCATAAAACAGCATCACGGCACTTCCATACTGGAGTACTTCTACCACGAGGCGCTGGAGGAGTTCGGCGGGCCGGCCGAGGTGGAAGAGGCGTCGTTCCGATACGGTGGCCCCAAGCCGCAGACCCGGGAAGCGGGGATAGTACTGCTGGCCGACGCCTGCGAAGCCGCATCGCGCGCTCTCGACGAACCCACTTCCAAGCGCATCGAGGGCATGGTGAACGACATAGTGACGCGCAAGATAGAGGACGGGCAACTTGATGAGAGCGGCCTGAGCCTGACCGATATCGCGAAGATAAAGGATGCCTTTGTAAGGATTCTCAGCGCGCGCTTCCATACGCGCATCAAGTATCCCGAAGCGCCGCCCGCCAAAAAAAGCGAGCCCTCGCCGAAGCGCCAGGCAACCAGTTTCTACACCCGCCGCAGGCAGTTCGACCTCTGAACGGCCCACGGCGAAGGGGGCCGACCTGTCTCCGGAAACGAGCATGGGCAATCCGAAAATCCACTTAGCAGAGTAATATAGCGACAGGGTAGGGGCGTGATTTATCTAACCAACTTGCAGAGAAAAGCGCGGATACCGCGCAAGCGGCTGCTCGAGTCGGCCCGGAAGGTCGTCCGCACGGAGGGCTTCAAGGGCGACCTGGGCCTGGTTTTTGTTGACGATGCGGAGATAGCCCGGATAAACAGGCGATTCCTGGGGAAGAACAGCCCCACGGACGTGATAAGTTTTCCGTTGGATGACGCTTTCGACTCTCTGGCGGGGGAGGTCGTCATATCGGCCGAGACCGCGCGGCGCGAGGCCGCCGCCCGGCGAACACCTATCTACCGTGAACTGGCGCTCTACGTGGTCCACGGCATACTGCACCTGTGCGGCTACGACGACACCACGCCGGAGAAGGCCGAGAAGATGCGTGAAAGGGAGAAGTATTATTTGGGCGGATTCTGAGGACCGGCCTTTCTGAAATCACGTTGCCTTCCGCTTCAAATCAGCAAGAAATCTGCGCCAAACCCGTCCACGAAAGAGGGCCCGGGGCATCCCGGGCCCTCTCGTTTTGGTCAAGGCGTGGTTCAAGATAAATTGCGCCGGTTTGACGGCGCCGTCTTCGTAGCCGGATACCGAGCATACATCACCCGAACCGGCCGGGCGGAAACGCGGCAAATAGCCGGTGACAAATTTCGTCACCGACGTAAGTTCAAATCGAGCAAGAATTTTCTGCTAAAGAATGCCGTAACGCCTACCGATAACCGTAGCGCTGATATGCAAAATCCATGAATACGCCGGGAAACGGGTTATGTCTTTCGGAGTTCCGCTCCACGGGGCAGTCGCTCCGTGTGAACAGGGGAGGCATATTGCCGCGGTCCGCGGCGCTGGGGAAGAAGCCAATCTGCCTGGATTAGCGGCCATGCGAAGGGGAAAGACGTTGCGTACACGAAGATTCAATGCCGCTGTGTGCATTCTTCTGGCAATGTGCCTGCCGGCGGCGCTGTCCTCTTGCGGCGTTCGCGGCAAGCACATGTCTATTGAGACATACCGCCTG
>QNCA01000183.1 GCA_003644325.1 Planctomycetota bacterium | reverse complement strand
GAGCGCAAGACGGCAAAATAACAGTGGGGCGGCTCAGTGAATTTGAGCGCCCCACGTTTGGTGCTTTTGCATCAGAGGTTCAGATGTTCTCTCGGTTACCTGCCCGAGTCGGACTCTCGCGGCGCGAAGCCGCAGGACGGTAAAACTCTGAACCGGCAAAGTTATACACACCTATCCTTTTTTAATCCGCTCTGCTCTCTTCCGAGTAATGCGCTCGCCGTCACTCCAGTGGCGGCATCAGCATGCTGGGTAGTTCTTGGTTACTTCGGCGACTACTACGGCACCCGTCAGCGCTCTTGCTTCAAAGCAAATTTCCAGTCCGTGACACGCGCAGGGCACCGCTTCAAGTCGGCTAGAACATGAACGGGATAGGCCGCTTTACTTTCTTCTTGGCTTTTTTCTTGGCCTTCTTTTTGGCTTTCTTTTTGGCTTTTTTTTTGGCTTTTTTCTTGACCTTCTTTTTATTTTTTTTATTAACTTTCTTTTTTGCTTTCTTCGCTACCTTCCTTTTGGCCTTCTTCGCTACTTTCCTCTTGGCCTTCTTCTTGGCGGCTTTCTTCTTGCGCTTTGCCATACACATCACCCCCTCTCATAATAACGTGTCAGCATTCGGATTAAAGAAGGATAAACGAATGTTAGTAATCTGTGGATTTCTTGTCAATACAAAAAGTTTCCCACGCGCAATTTTTTTTCACTTCTCCTCAGGTTATTCGGATATCTTCCTTCACACTTTTCACTGATGTTTTTCCATTTATCACTGGCAGCAGTTTACAAATAGCCCGCATTCCTCGCCAGGATTTTTACCGCCTGTGCACAAAGTCGCGCTTGGCGTGGCACAGCGGCCAGGTGTTCGCTTTCATCACAGAGGGGTACGATGTCCGGGGTCCTTCCCACGATTTATTGAAAACCGCTTGACAATTCGTCTCTCTGCAATTATCTTCTCGCCGATTTCATTTCACGGCGGGAAGTTCAGCGAGGGGATGCGCAGGAAAAAAATCAAAGAAAAGGAACCGTGCCGCGCGCGACTCGTCCTTGAAGACGGGTCGCAATGGCATGGTTTTTCTTTTGGCGCACACGCCGCTGCAGCGGGTGAAGTCGTCTTCAATACCGGCATGGTCGGTTACCCCGAAACCCTGACCGACCCCTCTTACCACGGCCAGATACTATGTCTTACCTATCCCCTTGTCGGGAACTACGGCGTTCCCTCCGACAGGACAGAAGCAGGCATATCGAGCGCATTCGAATCCGACCGCATTCACGTCAAGGCCCTTGTCGTCAGCGATTACTCGGACCGACCGTACCACCGGGACTGCGCGCGGACTCTCGGCCGGTGGCTTGCAAGCCGCGGTGTGCCGGCGCTGTACGGAGTTGACACGCGCGCCCTCACCAGGAGGCTCCGCCGATTCGGGACCATGCTCGGTAAGATAGTCTTTGATACGGACGTTGAACTATACGACCCGAACAGGGACGACGTAGTCTCGAAGGTCAGCATCGGGAAACCCGTCCGTTACGGCGACGCCGAGAGGCGCTTGTGCCTGTTGGATTGCGGCGTCAAGCACGGTATTATCCGCTGCCTGCTCAAACGCGGCGTGAGCGTCCTGAGAGTTCCGCATGACTACCCCGTATTCGACGAGAAAGAAAAATTCGACGGGATAGTCATCTCAAACGGCCCCGGCGACCCCAAGCGCGCCGGGCAAACGCTCGAAACAGCGCGCAGGGCAATAGACGGAAAAGTGCCGGTGCTGGGAATATGCCTGGGCAATCAACTGCTCGCGCTGGCGGCGGGCGGCGATACGTACAAGTTGAAATACGGACATCGCGGCCAGAACCAACCCTGCGTGGAGACCGGCACGGAACGCTGTTACATAACCAGCCAGAACCACGGCTTTGCCGTGAGCCGAGACCTGATGCCCCGGGGATTCAGGGTGTGGTTCGAAAACGCCAACGACGGCACCGTCGAGGGCATCCGCCACAGGAGCGGCCGGTTCATGTCGGTCCAGTTTCATCCCGAGGCGAGCGCGGGACCGTACGACACGGAGTTTATCTTTGACCTCTTCCTCGAAAAAATCCGCGAAGCGCGCAAAGGCGCGCACGCCTAGAAAAGTTCTCCTGCTCGGCAGCGGCGCGCTGAAGATCGGCCAGGCGGGCGAGTTCGACTACTCCGGCAGCCAGGCCATCAAGGCCCTGAACGAAGAAGGCGTTAGAACAGTCCTCGTCAATCCCAACATCGCCACCGTTCAGACGAGCAGGGGCATGGCGTGGCGAAATTACTTCCTGCCGGTCGAGGCAGGTTTCGTCACAGAGGTCATCGGGAAGGAGAGGCCCGACGGGATACTCCTGTCCTTCGGCGGGCAGACGGCCCTGGACTGCGGCGTCGAGTTGCACAAACGGGGCGTCCTCGAGAAGTACGGCGTTGATGTTCTGGGCACGTCCGTCGAGGGCATACTGAACACCGAAGACCGCCGCCGGTTCGTCGAAGCGCTCCGGGAAATAGGTGTAAAGGTTCCCAAGAGCAGAGCGGTAACCAATCTCGCGGCCGCCGTGAAGGCGGCGGGTGAAATCGGTTATCCGGTGATGGTGCGCGCGGCGTTTGCGCTGGGCGGCAAAGGCTCGGGCGTGGCACGCTCGGACGGCGAGATGCGCGAACTTGCCGCACAGGCGTTTTCTTACAGCAGACAGATCCTTGTTGAAGAATATCTCGGCGGATGGAAGGAAGTGGAATACGAGGTCGTGCGCGACGCGTACGACAACTGCGTCGTCGTGTGCAACATGGAAAACATGGACCCGCTGGGCATCCACACGGGCGAGAGCATCGTCGTCGCCCCGTCGCAAACCCTCAACAACCGCGAATACCACAAACTGCGCGACGTCGCGATACGTACCGTGCGGCACCTCGGCGTGGTGGGAGAATGCAACATACAGTTTGCGCTCGATCCCAAGAGCGAGGACTACCGGGTGATCGAGGTGAATGCGCGGCTGTCCCGCTCCAGCGCGCTTGCCAGCAAGGCGACCGGCTATCCCCTGGCTTTTGTCGCGTGCAAACTTGCCCTGGGACATTCGCTGGTAAGACTCCGGAATTCGGTCACGCGCGCGACAACCGCCTGCTTCGAACCGGCCCTCGATTACGTCGTGGTGAAGATACCGCGATGGGACCTCAGAAAGTTCAAGGGCGCCGTGCGGCGGATCGGCACGGAGATGAAAAGCGTCGGCGAGATAATGGCCATCGGTCGCAAGTTCGAAGAGGCCCTGCAAAAGGCCATCCGGATGCTCGGCATCGGTATGAGCGGACTGGCGGGCAACGGGCTGAAGGCGAAGAACCTCACAAAAGAGTTGAAGCACCCGACCGAGCAGAGGGTCTTCTACCTGGCGGAGGCGATAAGGCGCGGCCGCGCCACAAAGTCGCTTTACGGGCTTACCGGCATCGACCCGTGGTTCCTGGAGAAGATTCGCAGCATAGTCGAAACCGGCAAGCGTCTGGAAGGCGCCTCCCCGGCCCTGATGGACGACAACCTTTTGCTGGAGGCAAAGCGGAAGGGCTTCTCGGACGAACAGATTGCCTCCCTCACCGGGTCAAGCGAGGACGTGGTCCGCCGGACCCGCCACAGCCGCGGCATCCGCCCGGTCGTCAAGCAGATTGATACGATGGCGGGAGAGTTCCCCGCAAAGACAAATTATCTCTATACCACGTACAACGGAACGGAGGACGACGTTGACTTCGGCGCCGGGAACAACGTCATCGTGCTGGGCGGCGGGGCGTATCGAATCGGCTCTTCGGTGGAATTCGACTGGTGCTGCGTGAACGCGATTCAATCGCTTAAGAGAATGAAATACAAAACCACGATGGTGAACTATAATCCCGAAACCGTCAGCACCGACTACGACATCTGCGACAGGCTCTACTTTGATGAATTGAGTTTCGAGGTCATCTCCGAGATATATGGAAAGGAAAGGCCCTTGGGGCTGCTTGTTTCCATGGGCGGGCAAATTCCGAACAACCTGGCGATGCGGATGGCTGGCGCGGGCATGAGGATACTCGGCACCGGCGCGGCGGACATCGACAGGGCCGAGGACCGCGAGAAGTTCAGTCGCCTGTGCGACAGCATGGGCCTTGACCAGCCGGAGTGGCGCGAGTTGACAAGCGCCGCCGCCGCGGCCCGGTTCGCGCGGGAAATCGGCTACCCGGTGCTCGTCCGCCCGTCGTACGTGCTCAGCGGCGCGGCGATGAAGGTCGCGCACAACGAAAAAGAATTGAAGCGCTTCCTGAGCGCGGCGGTGGATGTCTCGCGCGAGCATCCGGTCGTCCTGAGCAAGTTCATCCGGAACGCGCGCGAGTTGGAGATAGACGCCGTCGCAAGCAAGGGCAAACTGCTGGTATGGGCTCTCAGCGAACACGTCGAGAACGCGGGCGTGCATTCCGGCGACGCGACGATGGTCATCCCGCCGCAGCGCACGTACCTGGAGACGACGCGCCGCATCAAGGCGGCCGCCAAGAGCGTGGCGGCAGGGCTTAGAATAACCGGGCCTTTCAACATGCAGTTC
>QNCA01000182.1 GCA_003644325.1 Planctomycetota bacterium | reverse complement strand
TAGAATCCCGTCAACAGCCTCAAGATGTCATTCCAGGTCGCAAACAGTACAAGCGCCACAATGGCAAGAAGGCCGGCTATCTCGAAGCGCATGCGCGTCTTTTCGCTGACAGGCTTGCCGCGAATCTTCTCCGCAACGAGAAACGCCACGTGACCGCCGTCGAGCACCGGTATCGGCAGGATATTCAGCACAGCCAGGTTAATGCTGATAAATGCGAGAAACCACATGAAATCGCCCAGGCCCTCCTTGGCGCTCATGTACGAAATCGTCAGAATGCCCAGGGGACCCGCCAACTCCTTGCTCTTGGCGCGGCCGCTGATGAGCGCGAGAATGGATTCATAAGTGATGCCCAGCATAAAAGCGGGCTCTTTTACGCCACGCGCCACCGCCGCGCCGAGTCCCTCCCGCTCGAATTTCGCCCTGCTTTCGTCCAGCACGATGCCCGGCTTGAACTCCAGCCAGGAACGATACGAGACAAGCGGTTCGCCAATGCCGACCTGGCGCTCCTTGCCGTCACCCTTTCTATAGACTATCAACAAGTGGCGCTTCATTTCATGATTTCCGGCGGGATTCTCCGGGGCGTCCGGTGTGGAATACCCCTGTGATAAAGCCTGAAGCACATCTTGGGGAGTGATGACCACCCTGTCACTGCTGAGGTCTATGGCGTCGATGGCAAGGATGCGGTCGCCTTTTGCTATGAGTTCATCCGGGGGCAGTGTCCGCGCGAGTTCGGTGACCAGGGGCGAGCGCTCGGAGATGTCCCACACGTAGAGGCCCGGTTCCGGGGCAACGCCAAGTATCTCCGCGGCGAAACTCAGGGTATCATTCCTGCCGGCTTTTGCGAGCGCCCGCAATAGTTCTCGCACAGGCTCGGGCCTGACCTCGATGACGGAATCTTTCCCGCCGCGATTCACCGTCAGCAGTATTTTTTCGAGTCCCGCATCGCCCGGGCGCTCCTCCCGCTCGACAATGTAGCGGCCGAGGGCATCTTCTATGTCCTGCCACCTCTCCACGCGGTAAGTCTTGCGGGGCGCATCCCACGCAGCAATCTTTCCCATGTCGAACCCCACTGCGACAATGGCGTCTCCCTTCTTGAGGCCCGCCTCGGCGGCGGCGGAGTATGCACGCACCGAGCCTACCCCGCGCTTGAGGTACAATTCTATCCCGGGATGGCAGTAGCCCCTCACGCGCGTGGGGCACCACTGCCGAACGGTCTCTCCCCTGCGTTCAATAATCACCTCCACATGCCCGCCCACGGGCGGCGATGCGGGCACGCCGGACAGCAAAAACGGCTCACCGGACGGGGCTTCGCACGCATGGAAGACTATGGCGTTGAGAACGCCCGTATCGGACACGGGCACTCCTTCCACGGATTTTATTATGTCGCCGGGCTGCAATATGCCGTAGTTTATTGACTCCTTTGAGACGTCATTTACAATGACCTTAACCCCGCCGCCCCGCATGCCGATTAAGGCGGCGCGCTTCTGCATGTCCTTTACGTCCCTGAGCGGAGCGAGGCGAAGTTTCATTTCACGCCCGTCACGCCTGACTTTCAGAAAGATGGACTTCCGCTCGTCGCCAAGCAGCATAATCTGGCGCATGCGCTTCCAGTTGTCCACTTTGCCCCCTGCCCATTCTTCCCCGGTAATTTCGTCCACCGAGGTCCGCGAACTTTCCACAACGGACTCCACCACGTCGCCGGGTTTCAAGCCCGCCTCAAACGCGGGTGAACCGACGCTCACTGCCGTGACGGTATTGTCCGGCACGGTACGTCCGACCAGATAGACCACCACGCACAGCGGAAACGTAAAGAGGAGGTTCATCAGCACGCCTGCGACGATAACCTGGAACCGCTGGCCAACGGATTTATTGTTGAAATCGTCGGGCGATCCGGTTTTGTCCTCGGTTTTCTCTCCCGGCTCTACCACCTCCCCCATACCCTTGATCTTCACGTAGCCTCCCAGCGGTATTACGGAAACGCGGTATTCCGTTTCGCCAAGGGTAAATCCGAACAGCCTAGGCCCGAAACCGAGGGAGAACCTTTCGACCTTCGCGCCGATTTTCTTCGCCAGAAGGAAGTGGCCGAGTTCGTGCACAAAAATAACCAGCCCGAACCCGACGGCAACCATAAGGATATTACCGACGCTCGAGAAGAATTCCGTGATGTTGTCTAAAGGCATTTTTCCGCTTCTAGTCTTGCCGATGAATCGGCGGAATAGATTTCTTCCAACGAAGGTCCTTCAACGAAGGCGTGACGTTTCAGGACTTCTTCGACGATTTGCGAGATTTTTGCGAACGATATCCGGCCGCCGAGAAAGGCCGCCACGGCGACCTCGTTTGCGGCGTTGAGCACGGCGCCGGAGTTGCCGCCCCTGCGGGCGACCTCAAACCCCAGCCGGAGCGCCGGAAAGCGCTCCATATCGGGCTCTTCAAACGTGAGATTCCCCACCGCCGCCATGTCCAGCCGCGGCGCGACGCTCCTCCTGCGCTCCGGATATGTCAGCGCGTATTGAATCGGTATGCGCATGTCAGGCACGCCCATCTGGGCAATCACCGAGTTGTCGCAGAATTCCACCATAGAGTGCACAACCGACTGCCGGTGCACGAGGACCTCTATTTGCGAAGCGTCGAGGTCAAACAGCCACCTGGCCTCGATGACCTCCAGTGCCTTGTTCATCAACGTCGCGCTGTCGATGGTAATCTTCCTGCCCATTGTCCACGTGGGATGGTTCAGCGCTTCCTCCGGCGTCACCTTGTCCAGTCGCTCCGGCGTACAGTCGTAGAACGGCCCGCCGGATGCGGTGACGATGACGCGCTTTATCGCGCTGTGCTGATTGCCCGCAAGCGACTGGAGTATGGCGCTGTGTTCGCTGTCAACGGGCAGTATATCCGCGCCCTTGCGGCGCGCCGCATCCATAAGCAGGCGCCCGGCCATGACCAGCGATTCCTTGTTCGCCAGCGCCAGCGTGCCGCCGGCCTCTATCGCCGCCATGCTGTAACGCAACCCGACACCGCCGGCGATGGCGTGGAATACGATGTCGAACCCGCCGGACCTTACGACGGATTCGAGCGCGTCCCGCCCGCCCAGAATCTCGCAGTCCGCCGCGCCCGCTTTCTCGCGCAGCGGTTTCAGCAGCGATTCATCCGTAATGACGGCCAGACGCGGCCTGATATCGCGTATCTGGCCGGCCAGCGTCTCCACGCTCTTGTGCGCGGAGAGCGCCTCGATACGGAATCCATCGCCGAGGTTCTTCACAACCTCGACCACGTTCCGTCCTATCGACCCTGTCGAGCCGAGCAGCGCGATGCTTTTGGCCACGTCCATCTCCCACGCGCAGCGCACATAAAACATATCGGCGTCAGACACAACGCCGTTTGAAAATTTTAGCACGCCTGCCGCCTACCGTCAAGCACGCCCAAATCGGCCTGCCGCACATTCCTGACATTTGCCGAATTTCTTTGCAACGTCACACCCGTGCGCTATAATCCGGAGCAAAGGCAATAAACGGATAGCAGATGAGTCACAGTGGAGCAAGAAATGGATACGACCGCCAGAAACCTCTTTAGCGCGTATCTAAGACGTGTACAGGACGAACTTCAATCCGGAAATGCCACCGAGCGCACTCACTATTCGGCGCTGAAGGCGCTGGTGGAGTCCATTCAGCCGGAGGTCAAGGCTTCGGTGGAACCAAAACGCATCGAGTGCGGCGCCCCCGACTTCATCGTTACTCGCGGGAACATACCCCTTGGTTATATCGAGGCGAAAGATGTCGGAGCCCCGTTACTGAAGGCCGAGCGCTCGAATCAACTCAAGCGTTATTTCGCCTCGCTGCCGAATATCATCTTGACCGACTTTATCACCTTCCGCTGGTATTTCGACGGCAACTTGACAGACGAGTCGAAGGTCGGCCGCGTCGGGCGCGACAACAGGATAAAGGCGGACGCGGACGGCGTGGAGAAGACGTATCGCCTTCTCACCGGGTTCCTGGAAAAGGAATATCCGTCGGTCGGCACGTCCGGGGATTTGGCGGAGCGGATGGCGCGGCTGGCGCACCTGTGCAGAGAGACCATCGTAAGCACCTTCAACGTGGAAGATAAGGCAGGCTCGCTCCACGCGCAACTCGAGGCGTTCCGCGATAATCTGATTCCGGATTTGAAGCCGGAGGACTTCGCCGACATGTACGCACAGACAATCGCGTACGGTCTTTTCGCCGCGCGTTGCGAATGTGAAAACCCGAAAAGATTCTCCCGGCGGGAAGCGGCATACTTGATTCCGAAGACCAATCCGTTTTTGAGGGAATTCTTTGACCATGTCGCCGGGCCGAAACTGGACAGCCGGATTGAGTGGGGCGTCAACGACCTGGTAGAGTTGTTGCGGCGCGCGGACATGGCGGAGGTCTTGCGAGAATTCGGCAAACGCACCCGGAGGGAAGACCCCGTTGTGCACTTCTACGAAACGTTCCTGAAGGCCTACGACCCGAAGGTGCGGGAGATGCGTGGCGTGTATTACACTCCCGAGCCGGTGGTTTCTTACATAGTGCGTTCAATTGATCACGTATTGAAG
>QNCA01000181.1 GCA_003644325.1 Planctomycetota bacterium | reverse complement strand
GTTACGTCGTCTATGTTGTTCTCGACGGACGGCGGCTCCGGTTCCACGTATATCTTCTTCACCAGCGGGTCCAGCGGAAACCGCCGGGGCAATGTCTCGGAGGCCTTTTCCCCTTCGAGGATTCGGCCCGCGCCGAGGACACTCTCGGGCGGGACCTCGACGACGACATCGCCGTCAACATACGTGTCACAGGCGAGCACGAGGCCCGCCCGAACATCCGCGGCGTCGAGCAGCGAGGCGCCGCCCCCGGTCACCGAGCCCCGGCGCACAATGACCTTGCATTTCCCGCACTGTTTCCGGCCGCCGCACACGCTGTTGATCTGAACGCCCGCCTTCAGCGCCGCGTCGTAGATGCTCGTGCCGCGTTCCACGGACGTGCCGACGGCTCCGGGCAGGAACGTCACGCGGCAGACGGCCCTCTCTGATTTTTCCTTGCCGGACTTTTGCATTTCATTATGTCCCGAATTTTCGAGACGGCGTTTTCTATTTCCAGGTTTCCTTAAGGTACCTGGGTATGAAACTGGCCTCTTTGGGTCCTACCAGCACTTCCCAACCGGTCTCCTCCTCCAGTTTGCCGGAGAGGACCGCGACGTAGCCGGGGATGATGATCTTCCTGTGGCTCACCGCCTGCTCCACTTCCGCCTCGTCCATGGCCTTGTGAATTATCTTTTCGTTGAACTTGTCCGCCGAGTAGGCGGTCAGCACGGAGGTGCCCTCGGTATCGACGGAGAGGATGTAGGACGGCATGCGGCTGCTTTCGACCTCGCCCTCGACGGTAAAATAGGTCAGCGAGAAGTTGGTCGTGCACAGCAGGGGCGAATTCTCGTGAGGCTCGCCGACCTTGTAAAGTTTCGCCTCGACCTGGATGGGCTTCTGCGGGTCGGTGAAGATGTTCATGCGGAGTGTCAGCAACGGCAGCATCTGCCATGCCTCGCAGCCGTGCATTACCACTATGCCCGCATATTTGCAGATAAACGAACCCGCCTCCATGCACTCCCGGTACGGGTCGTCCCTCCCGGCGAAGGCGATGATGGGAAATCCGAGCGGCCGGAAGGACTTCTTCAGCGCGAGACGGCGGATGGCCGTGAACTTCTCCACGGCGTCACCCGGGCCTCTCGGCATCGGGTCGATGACTATCTCTTCGACGCCGCCGTTCTTTATCATCTGCGTCAGTTCGGCCAGTTCATCCAGGGATTCGCCCTTGACGCCGATAGGACAGCCCGCGTCCCTTGCCACGGCGGTCATCGCCTCCACGTTGCCCCTGTCCGCACCGTAGAGCAGGGGACGCCTCTCCCCGACTCGCGCAGCGGCCGCCTTCATGTTTCCCGGTTCAGAAGAGATTAATATCAGGTTCAGTTTCGTCTTATCGGCAATCTTCCGGGCGGCCGCGGCGAACTTCTCTGCCTCCCCGCTTTTGTTCTCTATCGCGACCAAGTCCACGGCTATCCGCTCGCCCACCCGCTCGAATTGCAGCGCGTTTATCTTTTCAAGCCGCGCGTTCAGCGCGTCGTCGTCGAGGTCGTCGCCTATCGTGACGGCGATGCCGGTGGGGTTGTAGAACTTCTCGTCGTGCCTGAAGAGCGCCGTCTCCTCACCGGTCTTGAACCGCGTTTCGCCGACGCCGATCTTCACCGGTTGAACGGGCGGCGCGGAAGCGCCTTCAAGCGCGGCCTTCGCCTCTTCGCTCAGGTGTGGACAATCCGCGGCCTTTGCCTTTTTGCCGGCAAGCGCCATGGCAAAAGCCAGGCATGTCGGCTTGCCGCATTCCTTGCAATTCGTCTTCGGCAGAAGTTTGAAGATGTCCAGACCTGTCAGACCCACGAGGTTATCCTCCGGAACGAAAAAACGTCGAGTTGTTGAGTTGCCAAATCAATCACGACGCAACAACGAACAGAAGAATATAACAAGGACTGGCACGGACTTAAATCGGAAACTCATTCGAACCGGGTAAAAACTTCTTGCGGTGACAGTCACCGAAGCCGGCAAAAAACCGGTCAACTTGAGTAGATTAAAACATCGGCTCCATGGCGAGTGCGGGGTGTTTCACCCGTTGCGCGAACGCCACGACCTCTTCTTCGGTTTGCGCGATTGTCTCGTCGGCTATCTTGCCGGTGAAGTTGCGGCCGAGTCCCATCTCGCTCGCACGAGCGTTTATCATCTCCTTGAGTTCTTCCTTCAGATGCCGCGGCATCCAGGTCAATCGCGCCAGGCCTCCCTCGGCGCTGATGAATTTCCTGGAGCCGATGTACAACTTGCTGTGGCCGATGAAGCCCGGGGTGACGTTGCCCCCGCCGACGCTGCCGGCGAGCGTGGAGAATTTCATGCCGCACGGCGTCATCTCGGTGTAGTCGCGGTCAACGGTCATGATGCCGTTCGTCGCGGGCAGAGTGGCGGAGATGCACTCGAAGCAGCCGCATGAAGTCATCGGGTCAACAATCATTGAATACGCGCTGAGGCGTTCGACGGCCTTTCCGGATTTTTCATAGACGACCCTGTTGACGCCTTCCCACTGGCCGAGTCTTTCGTCGATGGGTTTGCCCTTTTCGACCGGCTGGTTGGGGCCGGAGGGCGTGATTTCGTATGCGGCGCGGCCGTCGAGCCAGTTGTACGCCCCGCACAGGCCGGGGCGCTCCGGCGTGATGATACACACGTGGGTGGGCGCAAACGACTGGCAAAGCGTGCAGGAATAAAACGTATCGACGGATTCATCGGTCATGTCGGCCAGTCGCCGGTCGCGCTCCCGGTATGCGGCGCGGGCCTCGGCGAGGAGTTCCGCGACCTTGTCCGCTTCAGTGTATATTTTGACCTGAACCTTGTCGAGTATCGCGCCGTATTCATCGTGAAACTTGGCATGGAGGAGCGTGCCGAGGTGCGCCAGTCGGAAGCCCGCGTTGAACGCCTCTTCGCTGATGCGGAGCCAGACGATGTCGCGCTGGCCCACGTGAAAGACGCCCTGCGCCTCGTTCAGGAAGCGGTGTATCTGGCGTTCCAGAACGGGCTCGAAGTCCTTCTGCATTTTGCGGCCGTAAATTTCCGCAATGATGGCGAAGGCGTTCGTGCCGCCCTTATCGAGGTCGCCCAACTCCGGTCCGATGACTTCCACCCGGGCGTCCTCGACTTCATCGGCGGATTCCTTCATGACGACCAGTTCAAACCCGTCTGCCCTTGCGCTGCCGAATTCCACCTGCATGTTTTCGCGGCGGACGCGCTCGCCCTCAAAGGCCGGGCTGTACGGCACGGGAATGGGTATTTCGGTTACCTTGATTTTTATGCCGCGGGCCTCGATACACCTGTCAACTATCTTGTCCTGCGGGACATTCGCAATGATTTGCTCGTATGAATCGGCGCTTGCCGGTCTTATTTCCTGCACGTCGGTATCCGCAACGACGGTGAAGCCGAACTTCAACGCCCCGGCCGCAGTGGCGGCCTTCTCGTCGTCGATTCCGCCGAGCGCCATGACAAACGCGGGCATGTGCATCCTGACGTAATACAGCATCCGCCCGGCGTCGCCTGCCTGCACTCCGCCGAAGGAGAGCGCCACGCGCGCGGCGAAGCCGAGCGCGTAAGCGGCGGCGGAGATGTCTTTGCCGAACGGCACCAGGCGCGTCTCCCAGCCCGTCTGCACTCCGCTCTCGGCCAGTTGACCCGCGAATGAGATGCCCCTGCTGTGCCCGCACATGAAGACGAACAGGTTTTTCTCCTGCAGTTTGCGCGCGATTTGTGCCGCCGATTCGGCATCCGGAGCCGCGCCGATGACGGCGGCGAAGCCGGAGACCGAGCCGTCGACGAATTCCAGGCCCCTCTCGCGGAGTTTTACGTCGTCCGCCGCGCCCAGCCACAGGCCGCCCGCGGGATTGGGGCCGATGAGGTACTTGCAGGCCTCGATTATCTCCTCGGCAAGGAGCGCGGCCATGCCGGCGTCCAGCGCGTGGTCGAGCGAGGGCTTGCCGGCAACGGCGGGCAGGAGTCGCCGGCATTCGTCCAGCACCGGCTCGAAATCCGTCAGCCTCTGGACCGGGACGCCAAGCAAGGAATAGGCGACAGGTATGTAGTATCCGGTGTTGGGAAATTCCACAGCGGCGTGGGGGCCTTTTGCCTCTATCGCGGCTTTGAGTTTTTCTTGAGCCTGCTTGAGTATCTTGTGTGCCCCGCGAATCGCGGCAACTGCTATAAGTTCCGACATTGTCCGGTCTCTTCGCCTATTTACTCAAGTTGACTGGCTTTTTCCGGATGATGGTAGGTGCTTGATTATAATCTGCTGTTTTACAACACCTTACGGTGACGGTCACCAATCTACGATCCGTTCCGACAAGGGCGGAACGGCTCCGTAATTGGTGACAGTCACCGAGGTTAACAAAAACTCAGTCAACTTGAGAAAGCAGAAAAGCAGGCAAGCAGGAAAGGACAAACCCGCTTCAGGTTTCAGGTTTCAGGTTTCAGGCATTGCTCTGACACTTTGAACCTTTGAATCTGCTCGTTGCCTGCGGAGCGAAGCGAAGCCCCGATTTTGTTTATCAGGGTTGCCTGCTGCCCGTTGACTATCGACTACCGATTTCAGTTCTGAC
>QNCA01000180.1 GCA_003644325.1 Planctomycetota bacterium | reverse complement strand
GAGGGTATCTCCGCGCGCGGCGGAAATCCCGTGGCGGTCTTTATGCCCCGCAGGTCCAGCAGCATCATGTGCGAGTCGGTGCCGCCGTACGCGATCTTCATGTCGCGCTTGCGGAATCCTTCCGCCAACGCCTTCGCGTTCTCCACGGTCTTTTTCATCAGGTCTTTGAACTTCGGGGTCTTCGCTATCCGGAATGCAACGGCCTTTGCGGCGATGGTGTTGATGTGCGGGCCGCCTTGCTCGCCGGGGAACACCGCCCTGTCAACCATCCGGCCCTTTTCTTCATCCGTGGTCAGGATGCACGCGCCGCGCGGGCCGCAGAGCGTCTTGTGCGTCGTGAAGGAGACCACGTCGGCTATGCCGACCGGGCTGGGGAACTCGCCTGCCGCCACGAGCCCGGCCGTGTGAGCGATGTCGGCCAGGACTATGCAGCCGTTACCGATGGAGTCCGCTATCTCGCGGAACGCGCCCCAGTCAATGGAGCGCGGGTAGGCGCTGTAGCCGGCGATAATCATCTTCGGCTTGTGCTCAAGCGCCAGTTTCTTTATAGCCTTGTAGTCCAGCATGCCGGTCACGCCGCTGGTCTTGTAGGCGACTATGTTGTAAGACATGCCGGAACGGTTGACTTCGCTGCCGTGTGTCAGGTGTCCGCCGTGCGTCAGGTCCAAGCCCATCACCACGTCGCCATTTTTAAGGAACGCCTGGTAAACGGCGTTATTCGCGGCGGCGCCGGAGAGCGACTGCACGTTTGCGTATATCTTGTCCGGCGATACGCCGTTCGCGGCGAATACTTCCGCGCAGCGCCTGCGCGCAATGGCCTCTATGAAATCTACGTATTCGACTCCCTTGTAGTACCTGCCGTCGGCATAGCGGCGCAGATAGCCGAGTTCCGTGCTGAAATCGCGCAATTCCTCTTCCGTCTCCGCATACATGCGCCACCACGGATAGCCCTCGGCGTAGAGGTTCGTCAGGCACGAAGCCAGGGTCTCACGGACAGCCGCGGGGGCGATGCTCTCGGAGGCAATCATTATCAGTTTGCGCGCCTGGCGCTCCTCCTCCAGGCGTATCAGCGAGTCGGTAACTTCGTCAACGTCGGCAATCTTCCCGCGGAACAGGAAATCGTCCTTGTTCGGTGACATGGCAGCCTCCATCGGGTGCAATAAAAATAAAAGGGATATGACAATGCGTATCACATCCCCTGTCTTTCGCGAATTCAGGAGTCCGTCCAACGGCGGTCACGGACCTGAGAGTTTCGCCCCACGCGCTTTCCTTCTGCGGAACTTGCCCCTTCGGTGGTCCCGACACCGCCCTGAAAGGCGCGTTCGGGGCACTCTTCCGCCGTCTTCGACCGGCCTAAAGGCGGGGAATCTAGCAAAATCCAGACCGCCCGTCAAGACCAATCGCCTTCAGCCTTTTTGCCGGAGGTATTTGATGGCTTCGCGTGCCGCTTCAGGCGCGTTGTGACTGTTGCGGCTCAGTTCCACGGCTACCAGGCCGGAGTAATCGATGGTCCTGAACGCATTGAGAACGGGTGCGAAGTCGATGTCGCCCTCGCCCGGCGGCAGGTGAAAGTGTCTGCCGTCTTTGATGTCCTCTATATGCACGTTGGCGATGTCGTCAGCCAGATGAGCGATTATATCGACGGGATTATCGCGCTCCGTGCAGAACAGGTGCCCCACATCCAGCGTCAGCATAAGGGAGGGATGCGCGACTTTTTTCTTGACTTTGTAGTAATCCGCGACGGTTTCCACGTACATTCCGGGTTCCGGCTCCAGGCCAATCACCACGCCCCGCTCCCCGGCGTGTCTGCAAACGGACCTCAGGCCGGAGGCGAGCCGACGTTCGGCGACTTTCGGCCTCGTGCCGGGGGACAGCACGCCGGAATGGACGGTGACGACCGGCGCGCCCAGGAGAGCGGCGATATCCACCGCCGCTTTCGCGAACGCGACGCGCTTTCTGCTGCCGGAGGCGCTGACAAATGACGGCTCGTGCTTGTGGCGAGGGTCGAGCAGGTACCTGGCGCCGGTTTCAACGACGACGTCCAGTTTGAGCCGCCTCAGCAGCCGCCCCAGCGTGCGCACCCGCGATTGCGTCGCCGTGAAGGGGTTGAGGTGGTGGACGTCGAGCGTCAGCGCCACGCCGTCGTAACCGATCTCTGAGATGATGTGCAGCGCGTCTTCGAGCGTGTGATGCGCGAAACCGTTTGTGTTGTAACCGAATCTGAGGGGATGTTTTCGTGACGTGTCATCGGTTGTCTTCATCTGAATGCTCAACCCCCGCTTTTCTTTCGAGGTTTGTCCGTCTTATCGCGGACGGTGACGGCCATGTCGGGGCACATCAGTTCGCACAGCCCGCACCGCACGCATTTCTCGGGCCGCGCGACGAGCGGCACGGCTACTCCCCTTTCTCCGATGTAGTCCGAGCGGGCATAGACGTCCGCCGGGCAGACGGATATGCACAGATAGCAGCACTTGCACCAGGCGCGGTCTATTTCGATACTTGCAGTCGCCTCGGTCATCTCAGAATTCTCTATGAAACCTTGCTTGTAGTCTCGTTAAAAGGTCGAACACCTTTCTGCACTGGTCGACGTTGAGGCCTCCCGCCCCGCATGAAGGGGTGAGAACGCACGAGCGCTTCAGTTCATCGCGGGTAAAGCCCTTCGCTTCCATCCTGTCGAATTCTTCTCGCAGGCGCGCGACCACGCTCTCTTCGGAGGCGTCGTCTATGGCGCTGGTCGTAGGCACCACGCCCCAGGCCAGAGCCCCTCCCCGGTTTATGAAATTTCGCGCGGCGTCCGGATACAGGGATATCGCGCAGGCGGAATCCATTGCCTCGAAGTTGAGCACATCGAAGTCCGCCGACATCATCATGCCCCAGTCCGTGTTGGAACAGCAGTGCACGCCGGCCAGGGCGCCCTCTTCGTGAACGGCGGCGATGCAGGTGTTGCACATTTCTTTTACGTGCTCCGCTTTCAGGCTCAGGTACGCGGACGTGCCGAAGCCCGCCATTACGGGTTCGTCCAGAAATATCAGCGGCTTCTCGCAATGCCGCCCGAGCAGTCTCGCCTGCCAGCGCGCTTTTGCCGCGATGATGTTGACCACGACATCGCGCATTTCGACGTCGTGAAACAACGCCTGTTTGTTCTGGTCCGCAAGCCCCAGTGACATCGTAACCGGCCCGGTTACCTGCCCCTTGAGGCACGGCTGCTTTCGGCCCGATTCCCGGATGGCTTCGATAAAACGATAGAGGCCCGCGGCGGCACGTTCGCTGATGGCGAACGCCTCAACGTCCATGTCGATTATTTTCTGGTAGAAATCGGTAAGCGCTTCCGAGCGGTCTTCCGGAATCTCGCACCAGGCGCGTTTTTCCTTCTCGTCGATTTTGATGAACGGCAGACCTTCGCTGCACTGCGGTATCATGCCCTCCATGAATCCGCGCACGGGCAGTTGCGGCCAGCAGGGCACGTCTATGCCGCAGTTCAGGATGAACCCCACCGCCTCTCCAGCGTCTTCGAAAGGCACGCTGCCGATTGCCGTCGTAGCCCCGTTCTTGAGGATTGATTCGGGCATTTTGTGCTCCTCTGCTTGTCTTCGTCGGAAAGGTGACAGTCACCATCTACGAGCCGGCCCCCCGACAGGTCGGGGGTCTGCGCTCCGTAACGGTGACAGTCACCACAGTCACCTTTCATGTCCCTTTAACATTACGGTTATCAATGAGTTATTTTATCACCTCGCACGCGGCGAGTCTATATGAAAGGCGCTTTGACATGAACGGCGATGACGATTAAAATGGTTTTGTTTCTTGAGAGGTGAGGTTATGACTGACAAGAATGAGTCCGACTGGCCGCTGTACGCCGCCGAGGGAATGCCGAAGGGCGAACTGACCGACTGGCGCCTGCGGATAGACGGTCTCGTGGAGGAGACGCTGGAAGTGTCCCTCGAGGACCTGAAGAAACTGCCCCGCGAGGTGAAAAGCATGCGGCTCAGTTCGGCGACCGGCTGGTCCGTCCGGGCCGAGTGGGAGGGAGTTCCCATGAAGGAGATACTGAAATTGGTCAAGTTGAAACCGGAAGCGAGCCACGTGAAGTTTTACAGCGCGGGAGGCAGGACCGTATATACGTCAACGGTCGAGTTGAAGGATATGGAGTACCGGAATGCGATGTTCGTGTACGGGGTTAATGGCCGGCCGCTGACACACAAGGACGGGGGGCCGGCACGGCCGCTGTTTCCGCACCTGTGGGGATACAAGAGCGTGAAGTGGCCGGTGAGGATGGAGTTTACCGACAGGATGGAACCGGGTTACTGGGAAAGCCGCGGTTATGACCTCGACGGGCGGATACCGCCCGGGACGATACTGGACATCAACACCGGCAGGCGTCGCCAAATCAAGGGGGGCGAGATAACGGAGTTCTGAGCCGTCTTTCCCACGGGAGCGGGGACAACGGCGGCAAGTTCTCAAGTTGACTGACTTTTTCTGGATGACGGCGGGTGCTTGATTATAATCTGCTGTTTCACAACACCTTACGGCGACAGTCACCGAGGTTAACAAAAACTCAGTCAACTTGAGTAAGTTG
>QNCA01000179.1 GCA_003644325.1 Planctomycetota bacterium | reverse complement strand
CAAGCGCGGCATCCGCGCCGGCGTTCTGTGCGGCCTTTGTCAGAGAGATGGTCTCGGCCGTGCTGTTGGAGCCGGTGCCGGCGATTACCGGCACGCGTCCCTTCGAGACAAGGAGCGTACGCCTGATTACTTCGTTGTGCTCATCGTGCGTAAGCGTCGCGGACTCGCCCGTCGTGCCGCAGGGCACCAGGCCGTCGATGCCCTGCTCTATCTGCCACTCGACGGATTCTTCCAGCGCCCTGTAGTCTATCTCGCCGTTCTTGAACGGTGTTACCAGTGCGGTAAATGCACCCTGAAACATTTTCTGCCCTCCGGTCATCTTTTCAAGAGTTCCTTCATCTCTCGCACGGCCCTCTCTATGCCGACGAACGCGGCGCGCGAAATAATGGTGTGGCCGATGTTCAACTCCCCTATCTCGGGAATCTCGACTATCGGCCGGACATTGCGGTAGGTCAATCCGTGACCGGCAAGGACGGTAAGCCCGAGCGAGCGCGCATGCGCGGCGCTCTTTCGTATCTCATCCAGGGCATCCTGGCGGGCGGCCGGGCCTTCCGCGTTCGCGTACCTGCCGGTATGTATCTCTATGGCGTCGGCGGCGGCCTGCTTCGAGGCGTCTATCTGCCGGGGGTCGGGGTCGATGAACATGCTGACGGAGGTGCCGCCTTCCTTGAGACGCTCGACAAGGTCCTTCAGTTCGGAGCCTGCGCCGGCCACGTCCAGCCCTCCTTCGGTGGTGACTTCCTCGCGGCGCTCGGGCACGAGCGTCGCATGGTCGGGCGTAATCTTGAGCGCCACCTCTATTACGTCCTCGGCCCGGGCCATCTCCAAGTTGAGGCGCGTCTGTACCGTCTGCCTGAGCAGGATTACGTCGCGGTCGCGGATGTGCCTGCGGTCCTCGCGCAGGTGTACGGTGATGCAGTCCGCGCCGGCGAGTTCCGCCAGGTACGCGGCGAAGACGGGGTCCGGTTCGTATGTCCGGCGCGCCTCGCGGATAGTGGCAATGTGGTCGATGTTGACGCCGAGTTTCATGTTTTGCTTTGCTTCGTTCATGTTGCTCCTCGTTTGTCGTGCCTGTAAGTACTCAAGTTGACTGACTTTTTCTGGATGATGGTGGGTGCTTGATTATAATCCGCTGCTACCTTACGGTGACAGTCACCCGCCGTTGTCAGGCGCCGATTTCAGTCTCTATGGCGCGCGCTATTTCATTGGCGAGGGCCTCTATCTCCGCCCTGTCGGAGCCTTCGAGCATCACGCGCGCCTTGTTTTCCGTGCCGGAGTATCGCAGGACCAGGCGAGCCTTGTCCGCGAGATTCTCGTTTATGTAATTTGTCTTTTCCATAACCGCCGGGATTTTCTCCAAGGGAACCTTTTCGCGCACGGGCACATTGATGAGGATCTGCGGGTACTTGCGCATCCCCTCGCAGAGCGCCGACAGGCTCCTGCCGGTCTCCAGCATCACCCGCAGCAGGCTCAATGCCGTGATCACGCCGTCGCCGGTGTTCGAACGGTCGAGGAATAATATGTGGCCCGACTGTTCGCCGCCGAGCAGGCAGCCCCGACGAAGCATTTCCTCCACTACATACCTGTCGCCGACCTGCGTGCGCACCATGTCTATGCCGGCCTCTCTGAGCGCGACCTCGAGTCCGAGGTTGGCCATGACCGTTGTGACCACCGCGTTTCCGGGCAGGGAGCCTTTCGCTTTCAGGTATCCCGCGCAGACGGCGAGCACGAAGTCGCCGTCGCGGACCCGGCCGGTCTCATCGACGAACATGGCGCGGTCGCCGTCGCCGTCAAAGGATATGCCGAGGTGCGCCGAGTGTTTCCTCACATGGTCGGCCAGGGCTTCGGGATAGAGCGCGCCGCAATCGCGGTTGATGTTCGCGCCGTCGGTCCGGCAGTTGAGCGCGATGACATCGGCGCCGAGTTCGCGCAGGAGACGCGGAGCAAGGACCGCCTGTGCCCCGTTGGCGCAGTCGAGAACGAGTTTCACGCTGTCGAGTCCGCGCCCTTCCAGGCAGACATCGCGGACGAAGGAGAAATAGTCGCGGAAGTAATCGTGCGCCTCCGTGCGCTCGCCGGGCGTCGAGGCGGCACCCCGGCGTTCCCCGTTCAGGATTATCTTTTCCAGTTCGATTTCACCCGAGTCGGGCACCTTGAGGCCGTTCGACGCGAACAATTTGATGCCGTTATGTGCGGGCGGATTGTGCGAGGCGGATATGACGACGCCGAGTTCGCAGTTCCACAGCGCGCCGAGCATGGCCACGACCGGCGTGGGGGCGATGCCGATGTCGATGACGCCTACGCCGCGCGCGGCCAGGCCCTCCTCCAGGGCGGCCTGGATGCCCGGCCCCGACTGCCGGGGGTCCCTGCCGATGATAATCTTCCCGCCGCCCTCAAGGCTTCTCCTGCGGCCGCGTATTCCGGGGAACGCCCTCTCCGAAGAATGCAGCGCCGCGGGGTTTCTTTGCAGCATCTCGCCGATGCAGCGTCCGATATGATTCACCCTTTCCGGCGAAAGCCACCCTTCGCCGGCGATGCCCCTTATGCCGTCGGTTCCGAACAAACTCTTTTCGCTCATGGCGTCTCTTTAATCGCTTTGATGCCGGTGATTGTAACCTGCCCTTCTTCCTCCTCGCCGAATTCCACATCCATCCATTCGGGCTTGTTGAGTATCTCGATATCCAGGGGACCGGGCGGGTAGTCGGGCGGGGAGAGTTTGGCGGTGTTGAGGACAAGTTCCAGTTTTATTTGCTCCGCCGCTTGCCGGCGGCTTTCGGGCACTTTTAATATGAGTTTGCGTATGTTGGTCGGGCGGATTTCGACCTCCCACTCTCTGAAGAATTCCGGCGTGCCGAGCAATCCGATAGCAACGTTCTTCCTCACGATGCTTACAATTTCTTCCTCGCGAATCCTGGTTGCCTCGACCGTGGCGGGGCTGAGTTTCAGTTTCAGGTCGGGCCTGATGTCGGGCAAGTTCCTGCCGGTCTTGTATTCCTTCGCCGCGTCAATCAGCGCCAGGTACTTCGGCTCATCGATTGGCAGGCTCTTCACGTCCACGGTTTCGGTCTTTATTTTGAGGTCTTTTTTCACGCTTACAACGGACCTGGGACCCGTTACGCTCACATTTTCGGGTCTCAATTTTACCTGCCACTTTGATTTCCCCTCTCGCTTCCCGGGTTCAATCCACGTTTCGATGCCCGCCACGTCCACTACCACCCCGCATTTCCTTGTCTACAGTATATCCACCCACACATCCACGCTGACCGCCTCCTCAAGCGTAACATTGGCGGGGAGGTTGAGGTTCTCGTCCGTGATTTTTATCGTGCTGTGGAGCGGGGTGTCCCGGTCTGCGAATACCGCTTCGTCGACGTCGACGGGCAGGCGCACCACCCTTATCTCGCCGCTGCGGAGTTTCGACAGTTGCGATTTACTGCCCCTCAGTTTCACGGTTATCCTGTCACTATTACGCACCTTGCCCACGCTGTGCGACAGCACCACGAATTTGTCTCCCGCAGGCACACGGATGTCGAGTTTGAACTCCACGTCTGCGGTTTCCATTATCTGCTGCTGGACGTAGAACCAGATGAGGGTCGCCAGTCCCAGCAGCAGCAGCATGTTCAGGGCATTGCTGATGTTATGCTTCATCGGGCTCACCCTGTCTCCTGGTTGTCATCGGGCCCTTGCGCAGGCCCTGGGCAAACATGTTTTCCAGCGTCGTGAGGAGATTGTCTTTGTTGAGCGCGCCGGTAAGCCTGCCGTCGAAGGCGATACGCACCGCGCCGGTCTCTTCCGACACGACTACTACAAGGGCGTCGGTCTCTTCACTGAGCCCGACGGCGGCCCTGTGGCGCGTGCCGAAGGTGTGCTTCAATTCGCTTTCCGACAGTGGCAGGAAACAGCCCGCCGCGCTTATGCGGCCGTTCTGAACGATGATCGCGCCATCATGGAGCGCGGTGCCCTCGTAGAATATGGTCTCGATGAGCGGCGCGCTGACCTTCGCATCCATCGGCACCCCGCCCTCCGCGTAGTTGTTCAGACCGACGTTGCGTTCTATCGCTATGAGGGCGCCTATTTCCTTGTCGGCCAGGGACAACACCGCGCTGGTCACCTCGCGCAGCGTTTTGCCCGTGGCCGTGCCCGAGTGCCAGGCCGTGGGGTACCGGCCGATGTGCGTCAGGCCCCGGCGTATCTCGGGTTGAAATATCACAACCGCCGCTATTACCGACCACAGCACGAAGTTGTTCAGAATGTAGGTAATGGTTTCAAGTTGAATGGCCGTGGCGACGGTGTACAGCAGCGTAAATGCCACCACTAGCGCGACAATCAACCCCTTTACCACGCCCGCCCCGCGGGTGCCGCGCACCATGCGATGGATGCCGTAAAGCGCCAGGAAGATCACCAGGATTTCCGCGACGGCAACCAGGATGTTCTTGAACAACGGCAACTCCGGCCCGACTGCGACAACGCGCGTTATCAGGATGAAGGTTGTGTCGGTCATGTCTGTACCGAGTACATTGGTTGTTGCGCCGAGGTCATGTTCCCGGGGTGTCGGGTGTCACGTCGACACTTTTGCTTGGCGCGGCCGTACGGGCCATCT
>QNCA01000178.1 GCA_003644325.1 Planctomycetota bacterium | reverse complement strand
TTACGAGGATTTGTTGCTCGCGAACACGTTCACTGAAGATTACCGCGTATTCCTGTGCAGCACACTGACGGTGCGGGGCAGCGCCTCACCCGGGGGCAGGCTCATCATGGGGAGGAACCTCGACTTTATCTCGGTCGGAGTGCTGCACCATTACAACATGGTGACGGTTTATCATCCGGCTGACGGCCGTTCGTTTGCCGTGGTCGGCTGGCCGGGGTTCATAGGCGCCGTCAGCGGGATGAACTCCCTCGGCCTTACGTCGGCGATGCTTGTAAGTTTCAACGGCGGCTTCTCAAGCGAACGCGTACCCTCAACAATAGCGTTTCGCATGCTTCTGGAGCGATGCGGCACAGTGGCCGAAGCCACCGCCCTCCTGGAGGCAAACCGGACGGCGGGACCGTTCAACCTGACTCTGGCGGACGCCGAGGGGAACATGTGCGTGGCGGAACTGGCGCACAATCACTTCGCCACGCGGGAACCCCTGGGTGACATCCTTATTTGCACAAACAGGTTTCACATGGGGGAATATTCCGAAACGCCGGCGGATTACCGCGCAAGCCGGTTGAAGAGCATAGCAAGGAACAATCGCGGGACATTTGACATGGAGGGAATCAAGCGCGCGATGCGCAAGGTTTACCTGCCGTTCATCAACCTGCAGTGCATGCTGTTCCTGCCGGAAGAGCGCGCGGTGCATCTTGCCGTCGGCGCCATGCCCGCGGCGAAGAGTGAGTTCAAGCGCATAGATTTGGCGAAGCGGTTTGCCGACGGACGAGGTGATTAGCCGGCGTCTCTCGCCTATATTTCCGTGGCGAGAAATGCGGGTCAGAGGTTGTACTTCCCCTTTATTCGATAGATGGCGGCGCGCGTGAGGCCGGAGGTATCCGCCGCCAGTTGTATGTTGCCCCGGCAGCGTTGCAGGAGATTCCGAATGTATCTTTCCTGAAACTCTTCCTGGACCTTCTGCTTGGCGTCCTTGTAGAACAGGTCGAGGATGGAAGACTCTTCGGCCGCGAAGGCGGGCCCGGGCGGCCGAATCTGCACGTCATCCAGGCCTATCTTCCCGTCGCCGTCCACCACGACGGCCCTGTGTATTACGTTTTCGAGTTCGCGGACATTTCCCGGCCAGGGGTGCTTCATGAATTCGCGCATCACCGGGGGGGCAACCTTCTTTTGCGCCACTTTGTGCTCGGCGCAGTATTTCACGACGAAATGCTCCACCAGGTCCGGTATGTCCTCCATTCTTTCACGCAACGCCGGCACTTCGATTTCGATGACGTTGAGCCGATAAAGCAGGTCGCTCCTGAACGCGCCCCGGGCGATTGCGTCCTCCAGGTTGACGTTCGTCGCCGAAATGACACGGGCGTCTATCGAGATGGGCTCTGAGCCTCCCAGCGGGACCACTTCCTGCTCCTGAAGAACGCGAAGAAGTTTGCCCTGGAAAACCAGCGGCATGGAGCCTATTTCATCCAGGAAAAGGGTGCCGCCGGACGCCTCGACAAAGAGGCCGTTCTTGTCGGAATCCGCGCCGGTGAACGCGCCCTTGAAATAGCCGAACAGTTCGCTCTCCAGCAGGGTCTCCGGCAGGGCCGCAGTGTTGATGGCAACGAATCTCTCCCGGCTCCTGGCGCTGTGTCTGTGAATGGCACGCGCGATCAATTCCTTGCCGGTACCGCTTTCGCCCAGCAAAAGAACCGGCGCGCTGCTGGAACCGATCTTCTCGACGAGGGCGAAGATGTCGCGCATCTTGTGGCTCTTGCCGACGATTCCTTCGGGAAACTCCTCTCCCAGTTTCTTGCGCAACTCCTCCAGTTCCTGCTGCATCCTCTTTCGTTCCAGCGCGCGCCCCACCGTCAGAAGAACCGCCTCGTTGTTGAAGGGTTTGCTGATGTAGTCGTAAGCGCCCTTCTTTATCGCCTGGATGGCGGACTCGATACTCGCATAACCCGTAATCATAATGAGCGGAATCCCGGGAAATTCCTTCCCTGCGCTCTCGAGCACCTGCATACCGGTGAGGCCGGGCATCTGGATGTCGCAGATGGCGAGGTCCACATCGTTCGCGCGAAGGAGTTCCAGGGCCTCGTCACCGCGCTCGGCGGTCACCAGCCTGTAGCCCTCCCTCTCAAGCAGGTTATGCAAACCGAGCAGCATATCCGGCTCATCGTCGGCAACAAGTATAGTCGTGTTTTTCTTCTGCATGTTTTGCCGCAAGGAGTCAATCAGGCGCATTTGCGCCGCTGGAGACGGAGTCGACGCTCGCCGCCCTGCGCGGCAGTTCCGGCAGGGTAATGGTAAATTCCGTGCCTTTGCCTTCTTGTGATGTAAACGTTATCTTGCCGCCGTGTTCTTCGACGATGCTCTTGCAGATGGACAGGCCCAGGCCCGTTCCACGCTCGGCTTTCTTGGTGGAAAAGAAAGGCTCCATCGCCCTCGCGGCGACCTCCGGCGACATGCCCTTGCCTGTGTCCGATATGCGCACCAGCGCCACGCCGCCCCCGGAAGGAGAGACGTCCCTGGCCGTGGCCACCCTCAAAACGCCGCCGTCGGGCATGGCCTGAACCGCGTTAATAACCAGGTTTACAAAGACCTGCTGCATTTGCACCATGTCGCCCTCGACCAGCAGGGGCCGGTCATCTAATTTCTGCACAAGTTCAACGCCGGCCTTACGGACGGCGGCGCTCGTTAAGATGAACGCGCCGCGCACGCAGTCACCCAGGTCAACGGTTTCCCTCCGTGTCGGCCCTTGCCGCGAGAAGTTCAACAGGCTTTGCACTATCCGTTTGCAGTTTTCGACGTTTCTGTTTATCACCACGGCGCACTGTCGAACCTTGTCCTTGTCCTGTTCCTGTCCGGACAGCATCTGCGCGAAAGTCGAAATGACGCCGAGGGGGTTGTTGATTTCGTGGGCGATGCCGCTGGCAAGCAGTCCGATGGCCGACATCTTTTCCTGCTGTACCATTTGCTGCTGGCCGCGTTTGGCCTCGGTGACGTCACGGATTACGCTCACCGACGAGACATTGCCGTCGGGTTTTGTTATCGGCGCGGCAACGTAAGAAAACCAGCGCTCGCTGGGGGTACAGAACTCTCCGGCAACTATCCTGCCTCCGGCTATCGCCTGCCTGACAAGACAGTGCTCGCAAGGCTCGTCGCGCTCCAGGAAGTCGTAGCAGGGCCTGCCGGGGGCGCGGTCAAAATGCCTTTTCATGTAGTCGTTCGAGTATTCGATGTTGAGGTCGGCGTCAATGACGCGTACCCCTGCACCCATGCTGCCGAGTATCCTGCGATTGTACTCCTCCAGGTACCTCGCTTCGCTCTCTGCCTTCCGCTGCTTCGTCAAATCCTCCAGCATCATGACGACGTGCGTGACCTCTTCCTCGGTGTTCATGAGCGGAGACAGTATGCCGCGCACCTCTATCCGCTCCTTGCCGGTCCCGGAGCCGAAGGCGAAGCGCATCGACGGGATGCTTACCACCTGGCCGTTAAATGCGCGCTGAACCTCCGTAAAAAGCCCTTGCGTGCGGAAGGCGCGGTCTCTGAAAATGTTGTACCGGCCGACGTATGCCTCGCCGGTGACGTGAAAGAGATTCAGGTGCGACTCGTTGGCGAGGATAGCCTCTCCCTCCCGGTCAAAGACGCAAATGCTGGTCGGGGCCTGCATGATTATGTTGCGCAGGAATTCGCGGGATTCCTCTGATTTCAGTTCGAGTTCCCTGATCTCGCTCACGTCCTCAATTCTGACAAGACAGGCCGGCTCGCCGCGCAGGCGGGAAGACGTGAAGACCAGGCGCAAATAGCGGTCTTCGTTTTCGAGCGTCTGGAACTCTTCTGCGGCCAGCACGGTGTACTCGGACCCTTCGCCCGCAAGTGCGCGGCGCACGGCGCTGGAAAAATCCAGACCATCCGCGGAAATCCCGGACAACAGGTTCAGCACATCGGCGTTCTCGGCAAGCGTCAGATCGGGGAACAACAAAGGCAGGTTGAACTCACCCAGCAGCGCGCCATCGGCGTCTATTATCAGAAAGGCAAACGGGCTCGACGCGATGGCGGCTTCCGCCATTTCGCGCTTACGCCGGGTTGACATGCGGGGCAACATTCGGCCGACCCAGCCGAGGAACCTCGATAGAGGCGAGCCGGACCGCCTCCCGCTGACCTGGGAGGCCTGGACCATCAGGTACATCAGCAGTATGCCGGACAGCCCCAGCAGCAATATCAGCACGAGCGCCTGCGGCGACAGGGCCATGAGTAACGCGGGGACACCTCCCCGGCATTCATCCCCCCGCAGCGACGCGCTCCCGCAGCGGCAGGCCGCGGGTGTTGTCGAAGCGAGGTGCGCATCAAAGATGCGTCCCATCAAACTTTGCGCCAGTCCGTGCACTTCGGACCGCTCCCCTCTCTTGTCGTCCCGTGAAACAGTTCGTTCAGACAGACATCACAAGTCTTATTGACGCCGACACAATCAAAGAGACATGTTGCGATTCCGGTTCCAGGTTCCAGGTTCCAGGTTCCAGGTTTCAGGTTCCAGGTTTCAGGTTTCAGGTTTAATAACATCGAACTTCGAACTTCGAACATCAAACCTCAAACCTCAAACTTTATACACGGTCACAG
>QNCA01000177.1 GCA_003644325.1 Planctomycetota bacterium | reverse complement strand
GCAATCTACTCAAGTTGGCCTTACGGTGACAGTCACCAATCTACGATCCGTTCCGACAAGGGCGGAACGGCTCCGTAATTGGTGACAGTCACCGAGGTTAACAAAAAGTCAGTCAACTTGAGCATTTACGGAGCGCAACCCGGGTGACAGTCAGCAATCTACGAACCTTGCTTGCGCGGCTCGCGAGGTTCCGTAATTGTGACAGTCACCCTCACGTTCGACAGGCTCACAAGATTCCGTAGTTAGCCCGTACGGGCCGAAGTTAACAAAAACCCGGTCAACTTGAGTGTTAAGCAGCGCGGGCTGCATCATTGCATCTCTTCAAACTGCTCCTTGTCCGCGCCGCACACGGGGCAGACCCAGTCATCCGGAAGATCCTCAAACGCGGTGCCGGGGTCTGCTCCGTTCTCGGGGTCACCCTCCGCCGGGTCATACACATACCCGCAGACAGTGCATACATACTTCTTCATGTTTCCGCTCCTTGTTCAATTTGCCTGATAGACAGGGGCGGACCTCATTTAGGGAGTCTGGCGGCGATGGTCACGCCGAGGGCCCGGCATCGGGCCAGGGCCTCGGCGTCGGGCATGTAGTTGGCCTTGATTTCGCCCAGCAGTTCGACCTTCATTTGTTCAAGGATGTCCCGCAACTGCCCCACCGCCTCGCCGCTCCAACCGTAGGAGCCGAAGACGGCGCCGACGAGGTTTTTGGGCTTGAGGCCCCTGAGGTACGTCAAGAAGTCCGCAACCGCCGGCAGCATGTTGTTGTTGAGCGTCGGCGAGCCGACGACGAGCGCGCCCGCGTCGAGCACCTCGGTGGCGGCGTCGCTGCGGCGGCACGATTCGACCGGCATGACTTTGACACTCGCGCCTTCCGCAACAAGTCCCTCCTCTATGGCCCGAGCCATAGCCCCGGTGCAGCCCCACATGCTGCCGTACAAGATGACCGCCTTTCTCGTGGGGTTCTGCGCGGCCCAGTCGCTCCACCAGTTCAGGACCTTTCCCACGTCGTCCCCCCGCCAGATTGGTCCGTGGGCGGGGGCGATTATGCCGATCTTGATATTGAGACCGCTGACCTTTTTGAGAAGGCTTGTAACGAGCGCGGAGTATGGCGTGAGAATGTTCGCGTAGTATTTTTTCCCCTCGTCATGGAGGATGTCGTCGCTCAATTCATCGGCGAATCTTTGGCTTGTGGCCAGGTGCATACCGAAAGCGTCCTGCGAGAAGAGGAGTTTGTCTTCCGCCAGGTAGGTGAACATGCTGTCGGGCCAGTGCAGCATGCGGGTTTCCAGGAAAGTGAAGTTGAGGTCGCCCAGTTTCATGCTCTCGCCGTTCTTCACCGCCGTTACTTCCAGACCCGCATGGAAGATATTCTCCAGGGCCTTCACGCCCATGGCGGAGGCGAATACCTTTTCCGGCTCGACCAGTTCGATGACTTCGGCCAGGCAGCCGGTGTGGTCCGGTTCGGAGTGGTTTGAAATTATATAGTCGATGTCATGGGGATTGATGAGCGAAGAGATGCGGGCCAACATCTCGTCTTTGAACGAGGACTTGACCGTGTCTATCAGGATGTTCTTCCCGCCGAGGACCAGGTATGCGTTGTACGTCGAGCCGCGCTTCGTCGTGTAGCCGTGGAAGTCGCGCATGCCCCAGTCAATCGACCCCACCCAGTAAACGTGCTTGCTGACTTTTCTCGCTTCAAACGGCCCTTTCATGATATTCTCCCGAAAACACGACATCCGTGAATCATGCGGCAGCGATGAGGGCATCTTCAACGTCCATTCCGCCCGGATTCCCACTCAGTCACCGGTCTTTAACGACCTCAGCACCGCGCCGAGCATGCCGATGTGCTTCTGTTCCTCGCCGATGATTTCCATTATCTTTTCCCTGCCCAGCCGCGGCGGCACGAAGCCACTCATGGTCGTATAGAAGACGATGGAATCCTTTTCCATGCCGATGGCGATTCTCAGGATATCCTCAAGCGATTTATCGCCGCCCGGGTCGGCGGCGCCGGCCTTTAGATTGAAGACATTGCCGTCCGCGACCGCCTTGAGATACAAATCGGCCTCGCCCTCGGGGTCGAAGACCGTAGAGGCGCGCTCCTCCTCACTCAGGTCTTCACGCATGGCCGCGAAGACCTTTTCGTGCCTTTCCTCCATCTGCGCCAGATCCTCCAGCAGCCGCCGCTCGGCCGCGAAGGCGGATTTCTCCGCGGCGCGGCGATAAAACTCCACCCCGTTGCGCTCTATCTGCTCCGCTATCTTTAGAACTTCGTCCGCGTTAAAGGGAATCGCCATGACACACCTCCTTATCCGTAGTATTGAAAAGCCGTGCGATTGCGACCTTCCTCACCAGTTCTCGGCCCGCAACTCGAAGTAGGCCTGCGGATGGGCGCATGCCGGGCATGTGCCGGGCGCCTCGGGGCCTTCATGGACGTAGCCGCAATTGCGGCAGCGCCAGACGACCGGCTTTTCTTTCTTGAACACCCTGCCCCCTTCGACGTTCTTGAGAAGGCCGAGGTATCGTCTTTCATGTTGCTTTTCCGCCACGGCGATTGAATTGAAAACAGCCGCTATCTCGTCGAAACCCTCCTCCCCGGCCGTCTTCGCGAAACCGGGATACATCTCCGTCCATTCGTAGTTCTCGCCGCCGGCCGCGGCTTTCAGGTTCTCCGCCGTGGTACCGATGACCCCTGCCGGGAACGCCGCCGCTATTTCGACTTCACCGCCTTCCAGGAACTTGAAGAGGCGCTTTGCGTGCTCTTTTTCCTGGTCGGCCGTCTCGGCGAAAATGTCGGCAATCTGTATCATGCCCTCCTTCTTGGCCGTGCTTGCGAAGTAGGAGTAGCGGTTCCTGGCCTGCGATTCACCGGCAAACGCCGTGAGAAGATTTTTTTCGGTCTGAGATCCCTTAAGGTTCATATCCGGCTCCTTATCAAATCATTCAGATAGTTCTCGAATATACGCTGGGTTTTCACGCATCCCGCCGGCGACGGCGAGTCTATCCCTTCCAGAGTCCGTGGACGTTACAGTATTCGCGCGCGGTAATCTCGCCCGCTTCGACGTTGAACACGGCTTCCGGTGCATCGCCGGGCTTGAGGAAACGGCGGTATGCCGTCCTGTCGGCGATGACCTCTATCCACTCAATGTAGTGCTTCTCCTCCATGGGATGCAGCGTACTGCCGACGACAACCTTGAAGCCGCCGTCGACTTTTTCAATCACGGGGACGTGCTTCTCCGTGGCGGAGTCCGCCGTGTTCTCACTGAAGAGTTTCATAGGCGCGCCGCAGCACACAAGTTCTCCTGCGCCCTCGTGCAGAACTTCCACGATGTTTCCGCATATTTCGCACTTGTAGATTTGTAAACTCGCAGTCATGGCAATCCTCCCTTCCTGTCTGGAGATGCAGCCCCGGCAATGTCCCAACGACACGCCGGAGACGGCGGCAGTTATCCTATCTCCCGGGCGGCATTCAGCGCCGCCCCGTAGTCGGGTTCGTCCGTAATTTCCTTGACCAGTTCCGTGTAACGCACCGTACCCTCCCGATCGATGACGAAGACGGCCCTCGCCAGCAGGCGCAATTCCTTTATGAGTACGCCGTATGCGGCGCCGAACGAGGCGTCGCGATGGTCGGAGAGGACGCGGATCCTGTCTACGCCGACCGCGCCGCACCAGCGCTCCTGGGCGAACGGCAGGTCCATGCTGACGACGAGTATCGAAACCCCAGGACCGAGACCCGCCGCCTCTTTGTTAAACCTGCGGACCTCCATGTCGCAGACCGGCGTGTCTATAGACGGCACAGAGGATATGATGCACGCCCCGCCCCTTAAGTCCGAAAACCTGAAGGGCGAAAGGTCGTTCGAAACGGCGGTGAAATCGGGGGCGGGCATCCCGACGCCTATCTCTTCGCCAATAAGCGTCAGCGGCTCCCCCTTCATCGTTACAAGTCCTTTCCTTTCTCGCATCGCCTGCTTCCCCCAAAAAGGTGACGGTCGTTGCGCGGCTCCGCGCAGAGTCATAATCCTCAGTTTTCCCCGAGAATGACGTCGTCGTATTCGACTTCGAAGCGGAGTTTGTGCCTTGCCTCTTCTTGGGCCAGGGCGAGGAATGTCCGGCGCAGTTCCTCGTCGTCGGTGCTCGCGGCCAGGTCGGAGTATAACTTGAAGGCGGCCTTCTCGGCCTTCATCGCAAACACGAGCGCCTCCTGGTAGTCCATGTCCGGCTTCAGCTCGGCGTCGGCCAGGTAGTCGGCGATTCTCAGGTCCATGACCTTCTTTTCCGCGGGTTCCATTTGTCCGCCCTCTTTGATGGCCAGCAGGCGTTTCTTGTGGCCCAGTTCCTCTTTCGCAAAATCCTCGAAGACTTTCTTCATCCACGGCTTTTCCATCTTCGCGGCAAGTTCCGCATAGAGTTTCGCCGCCTTTTCTTCCTCCGAAATCGCAAAATTCAGCGCCTCGTCAACGGAATTGAATTTTTCCATGGTTGCCTTCCTTCGATAATGGTTGGGCTGAATCCTAAAACCGCCTGTCGTCGTCACAACAACACCGGTTCCGTGCCGGCCCTGTCAAGATAATCTATCCAAATTGCCCGCCGGGGGTCAACATTGCCGCTGAT
>QNCA01000176.1 GCA_003644325.1 Planctomycetota bacterium | reverse complement strand
GTTCGTATTCTCAGGATTTACTCCGAGAATATGTAAGACGAAAGTACAAAACCCCGCGAAGCGGGGGTCTGCGCTCCGCCCGTTCCGGGTCCTCGCCCTGAGGGCCCGTCAGGGTCCGAATGGGCAATGGTGACGGTCACCTTTCGGTCCCTTTAGGTTTCGTTTGGACTTTGGAGTGAATGGTGCCCTTGTGAAGCCGTGTTTCGATTTCGTCGCCTTCCTCGACGTCGGCGGCGTTCTTGAGTGATTTCCCGTCTTTCATCGTGACGCTGTAACCGCGGGAGAGAACCTTGAGCGGGCTGAGGTTGTCGAGGCGGCCGGCGATGCCGGCGACCTTTTCCCTGGATGCGGACATCAGCATCATCGCGGCGGAAAACATCCGCGCGGAGACATCGTCAAGGCGCTGTTCTTCCCTGTGCAGCATCTCCAGCGGCGCTCGAAAGGCATACGACCGCGCGAGCGTCTCCAGCCGCCGCCGCATCAGCAGCACGCGGTTACGGAGCGCGGTCGCCAGGGCTGCGCGTCGAGACACAAGGGTCTCGAGCAACTGGTCTTTGCGCGGAACGACCTTCTCGCCCGCTTCGCTGGGGGTGAGCGCGCGGAGGTCGGCGACGAAGTCCGCTATGGTGAAGTCTATCTCGTGGCCGACGGCGGAGATGACCGGGATGTCGGACGCAAAGACGGCGCGCGCGACGATTTCCTCGTTGAACGCCCACAGGTCTTCCAAACTGCCGCCGCCGCGGCCGACTATCATGACGTCGATATCGGTGGCGGGCAGACCGGGGAGCCGCCCGGCGTTGAGCAGGTTGAGGCTTCTTATCGCCTCCGCTATCTCTTCGCGGGCGCCGTCTCCCTGGACGCGAACCGGCGCAAGTATGATGTCGACACCCGGGAACCGCCTGCTGATAACGTTGAGCATGTCGCGTATCGCGGCGCCGGTGGGAGAAGTGACAATGCCGATGCGCCGCGGCAGGAAGGGAACGGGTTTCTTTTTGTCGAGGTCGAACAGACCTTCTTTCTGCAACTTGTCTCTCAGTTGCAGGAATGCAAGTTGCAGCGCGCCGACGCCCTCGGGTTCGATCTTGTCAATGATTATCTGGTAGTTCCCGCGGGGTTCATAGACGGTGAGGCTGCCGCGAACGGCGACCTTTATGCCGTCCTCTATTTCGAACTTCACGCGAGCCAGCGTGCTGCGCCAGATGACGCCGGCGATCTGCGCGCCGGCGTCCTTGAGCGTGAGGTAACAGTGGCCGCTGGCCGGGATGCGCACGTTGGACAACTCCCCCGCCACCCAGACGCTCTGAAAGTTGGTCTCCAGCAGGTATTTGACATTGGCGGTCAGTTCGGAGACGGTAAAGACTTTTTTCCGCTCCTTACTCAGCCTGTCGAGAAGACTTGGTTGTTCTTCCTTCATAATCGCCGCCTGTTTCTTGTCGATGCCGGTTACGGGGGTTTTGTGCCATACAGCCTTCAAATGCAGGAAACATACTACCAAATAGCGGCGAGATGCCGCAACCGTTGAATTTGCTTGGGGCGCATGCAAGAATCCCGGGCGCTGCCGGCACGGTGACAGTCACCATCTACGAGCCGGCTCCCTTGATACATCGGGGACGGCGCTCCGCCCGTTCCGGGTCCTCGCCCTGAGGACCTGTCAGGGTCCGAATGGGTAATGGTGACAGTCACCGGTGCGGCTTTTCCAAGATTCTTACATGCTCCCATTTGCTTGGCGCGGCCCTTCCAGAATTCTTACGTGCTCCTGTTTTGTTTGCGGTTATTGATAAGCAGGCCGATATGTGCTATTGTTCGCGCTTCATGATTCGGGGGGATTCTTACGGTGACAGTCACCGAAGTCATCGAAAGGTCGGGCGGCACGTGACAACGAGAAGTTAAGAGACAAGGAATAACGTGATATCGAGATCGCTGCACGGGACAAACCTGGTTCTCTGCATGTTGTTCTTCCTGTTTGCGATAAGTCTGCTGTGGTCGCACATGATGGATATAAACACGGCCACGCAGGTGGTGCGGCCGGAGGAATCGCCGCATGTCGCCGTCTTGCAACATTACCAGTCGTATATCAAGGCGGCGCTGTACGCGACCGCATGGTTGTCCGTTCTGATATCGGTCCTTGCCGCAATTCTTTCCCTTGCCAAACTTAAAGGTACCGCTGCGTTCAGGTGGGCTTCATTTGCATTGTACCTTGTTTACCCGGTGACAATTATACTCGCCCTCTCGGTGGAGGTAATGCTGATAGGCGCAGCGGGGGTGGCGCTGTTTGCCGTCTATGCGGCCTACGAAGCGGCGGGGGCGCCGGATCGCGAGGCAATGGCGCGTTTCCGGTCGTTCAGTCGCAGTGTCGGCGACATAAGCGTCGCCGGATTGCTGCGGTTCCTCGCAAAGGTATTCCTGGTATTCGCGTGCACCGGCGCAATCATGCTTACATGCGAGGCGCTGGCCTTTACGATGCGGTTTGCCGGGCGGCTCTTTACACGCAACGATTTCGCGACATACCTGGCGTATGCTTCGGCCGGGGGGATACTGGCGTGTGTGGCGCCGTCCATCCTGACCGTTGTGCCCGTTTTGATCATGTTCGCGGCATCCAAGGGGGCAAAAATCGCGAAGAGCGGCCTGGCCTTCACGGGCTTCGCACTGCTCCTTCCCCTGTGCTTTGGCGCCGTCACGGGGGGACTGTTCTACGCCATGGTGTACAACGCTTTTCATGCCGAGATTGCGGACCTGGGGTTGGGGGGGGTGCTGTTCGGTCTGCCCTTCACTGTCGGGTACATGCTGGTCTTCACAACCTACATCAACTTCAAGTTCATGCTAAAACGGCTGCCCGATTCGGAGCGGCTCCACACGGCAGGCGACTATGCCGCCTACCTGGTTACGGCAATGGTTTCCGTTTTCCTGTTTCCGCTTGCGCTGTTCGGCGGTCTGCTGCCGCGGAGGCTGCGCATACCGGGGCGGGCCTTTCTCATAATCGGCCTGCTTTCGTCGGGGGCGCTGCTGTACCTCGCCGGGGACATGAACTATCCGCCCCTGGTGGAGTACAGTTACTCGGTCCAGGGGTTGTACTCGGTCGTGATGACGGGCCTGGCCGTGTGCACGCTTTTTGTGCTTGCGAGAGTTCTGGGCCTGAAGAGATCGCCGCGATTGAGGCTCAGCCTGCCCGTTTTGCTGCTGGTATGGGGGGTATCAATATTCACGGTTCAATTCCTTCACGGGAGCCAGCAGATGCGGCTGATTATGAACGAGTACGCACCCCTGGGGCGTACGATGAGTTCGATGGTCACGGGATGGCACAAAAACCGCCTGGGGATGGACAGGCGGCCCGACGGGGAATTCAAGCCCTATGCCGCTGAGCACAAAACGCTGCCCGCGAATCCGGGCGTCAGGGACTTTCGTGACGCGCCCCCGCCCATTATATTCATCATATTCGACGCCGAGCGACCGGACAGAATGGGCATTTACGGCTACGAGCGAAAAAACACGCCGCGCATGGAGAAATACGCGAAGGACTTCGTCATCTTCAGGAACGCGCGCTCGGCCTCTACCGCGACATCCTGCGCAATGAAGAACGCCTTCACGGGCTGTTATTCAACTCGCTGCATGACGGACATCGAGACCCTGGAGCCGTTTTTCACGACGGACCTGCTCAAGGCGGGCTACGGAAGATTCTTCATCAACTACTTTCCCACGAATCTCGGCGGCATTGCTCTACAAACGTTCCTGCACACGATACCCGCGAACGACCGGCGACGCTTTGAGTACATCAAGTCGTACAGCGAAAAGGAAAAGGTAGAGGAGACCCTGGAAAAACTGGGGGCATACGAGAAGGAGATAAGCCGCCTCCCGCCGGACAAGAGGGGGTACTTCGTTTACCTCCACTTTCTCGTGACCCATTTCCCCTGGCGGCACTGCGACAAGCCGTCGCAGTACAAGGGCGTCATCCGATACGGTGACAGGCAGGAAGACCTGTACGACGAAGACGTGAACTACGCCGACATAACCCTGGAGCGCCTCTTCGAGGGCCTGAAAAAACTGGGCATCTACGAAAAGGCCGTCATCGTAATCACCGCCGACCACGGGGCGGGCCTGAACGAGCACGGCAAGTACGGCGGGTTCTTTCCCTATGAAGAGCAGATTCGCGTGCCCCTCTTCATAAAAATCCCGGGAGTAGAGCGCCGCGTAATCGACGTGCCGTGGAGCCACATCGACCTCGCGCCCACGCTCGTCAACCTGGTGGAACGCGGGGTCCCCAGCCGCTTTGACGGGATAAGTTTTCTCCCCATTCTATCCGGCAAAGAAAATACCGTCCACCGCAGGTATCTTGTCAACATCTGTGCGTTTCACGACTCCTTCGCCCTGATACAGGATAACCGGTGGAAACTCATCTACAACCGCGACCGCGACTACTACGTGCTGTATGACCTAGAAAACGACCCAAAGGAAACCCGCAACCTCTCCGACCGGATGCCCGGGAAGTGCGCCGAACTCATAGCAGTACTGGAGCGCTTCCTCTGGCAGGGCCGCGGCACCTACGCCAATCCATCCCACTCCGGATAGGCCGGCGCCGGCACGGGGAACTGAAACCACATATAAACACTGATAAACGCG
>QNCA01000175.1 GCA_003644325.1 Planctomycetota bacterium | reverse complement strand
CCAGAACTCCGGCGTGATGCCCTGGTAGGTCGGATTCTTGTATATCCTGCCCAGTTTGCCGTTCTTTATTTCCCAGGCTATCTCCGTGCCGAACTGAAAATTGAGCCGCTTCTGGTCGATGCTCCACGACTTGTTCGTGGCCATGAGGATGCCCTTTTTCGTGTCGGCGATGAGGTCCTCCAGCGTCCAGTCGCCGGGCATCAGGCTCAGGTTTGTGTTGCGCACCATGGGTATTTTGGACCAGCCTTGTGCGCGGCAGCAGCCTCGGCTGCGCTCGTCGCCGCAGTAGTGGGCGACCTCGCGGTTGGTCTGGTATCCGGAGAATATGCCGTCCTTCACGATGTGCCATCGCTGCGCACGAACCCCGTCGTCGTCATAGCCGATTGTGCCCAGACCCGCGGGCACGGTCGAGTCCGCCACCAGGTTCACGATGGGCGAGCCGTACCTGAACCTGCCGAGTTTCTCCGTCGTGGCGAAGGATGTACCCGCGTAGTTCGCCTCCATCCCGATGACCCGGTCGAGTTCGGAGGCATGCCCGACGGATTCATGAATCTGCAGCGCCATCTGGTGGCCGTCCAGTATCAGGTCCCTCACTCCGGAGGGGCACTGGGGGGCCGTTAGCAGCGCTATCGCCTCGTCGCGGACCCTGTCGGCATGGTCCAGCAGATGCAGTGACTCTATCAGTTCGTAACCGAGGGTGGCGAACTGTCCGCGGAAGGAAGCCGGGTAGGAGCGTATCTGCGCCTCGCCGCCCTTGACGGCGGTGGCTGCATAGCCCGCGCCGGAGCGCATGAGTTTCTGGTCGATAAATGTTCCTTCGGACGTGGCCAGCCACTGGTGCTCCGTCAGGAAACTCATGCTGCCGGAGGCCACGCGGATGCGTTTATCCTTTCTGAGGACCCCGTCAATCTTGTAGAGGATGTCGAGTTTCTCTTCGAGCGGTACGTCAAACGGGTCGATGAGGTATGGGGTCTGCCAGCGGTCGTCATAGATGGGCTCCGGCGCCAGGCGCACGTTGCCGCTCTTGACCCTGGCGGCGGCCTTCGCTATCTTTACCGCGTTCGCGGCCACCCGTTCTATCTCCTTCTTCGTCACTTTGTTGCTCGCGGCGAAGCCCCAGGCGCCGTTTGCGATGACGCGCACGCCGAATCCGATATCGTAGTGGTCGCCGATGCCGCCTATTGCGCCGTTTTTGACGTTGACGGCCTGCGTTCGCGTCTCAACAATCCTGATGTCGGCGTATTTGGCGCCGCGGCGCTTTGCAGTGCTCAGTGCGACTGCGGTCAGTTGACGCATGATGTTTTCTCCTCGGTGATGAGGCTTAAAATTTCGTCTCGCTTGAGAAGTTGAATTTGTTTATCTTCATCGCCGGTACCACGAAACCTCCGCCGAAGAAAGCGCTGGCGTAAATCCGCTTCCGCGAAATCATCTCGACATTGCTGAAGGCCTTGATGACGCTCTCCGTGAAGCGCATGTTCTTCACCGGGTGCTTGATCTTGCCGTTTTCAATCAGGAAAACGCCGTCCCGCGTCATGCCGGTCAGGACCAGTTCGCGCCGTTCCGCTACGTTACAGTAATGGAAGTGAGTGACGAGCAGTCCTTTCTTTGTGCTTCTTATCATTTCCTCCAGCGAGGAATCGCCCGCCTCCACCACCATGTTCAGCGGCAGCCCGCCGTATGGGTTCGGCTGGGGCAGTCCGTGGCCGGTGCTTTTCGTCCCGGCGTTCTTTGCGGACTTGAGGTCGTAGAGGAGATTTTTGACCACTCCGTTTTCCACCAGGACCACTCTCCGGCGCGGCGTGCCCTCGAAATCGAACGGCAGACCGCTGTTGTCCGGATGATAGGCATCATCGACGATTGTGATATTGTCGCCGAAAAGTTTCTTGCCGATGCGTCCCGCCAGAAAACTGGTGCCGTCCTGTACGGCCTGCCCGCTGAAGCCGCGGCCCATGAACATCAGGAAATCGGTCACGGCCGCCGGTTCCAGCACCACCGTATATTTGCCTGCCGGGACTGCCTTGGGGTTTTTGCCCCTGACCGCTTTTTCAAAGGCGATGTCGGACAGTTTCGCGGCGTCGATCTTTGCGCAGTCCCTGCTTGCGCCTTCGGCCCAGCCGGCGCTGTTCTTTGCCAGCACCGTCACGCCGAATTCCGCCTTGGTGGACTTGTCGTAGGCGAACATTCCTTTGGAGTTGGCCAGGGCGAGTACGTGGGTTCCGGACGAATAGGCGCCGGCGCACTCAATCCCGGCCCTGCGGCATTTCGCGGCGATGTACCGGATGGCCTCCGCGCGCTCCTCCGGGGTGAGCGCGGCGGTGCGCCCGACGAAGTTGTTCACCCTGCGGTATTTCCCCGGCCCGGCCAGGGGCGCGATATTCCTCTCCGGCCGCACTGCCCCGGCCTGTTTAACGGCGCGTTCGACGGTGGCCCTGAGCGAGGACTCACCGAGGTAGTTCGTCGAGGCACATCCGGCGCTCTTGCCGACTACCACCCGCACCGACAGGTTCACGTCTCGCGAATTGACGTTCTGTATGATGGTGTTCTTCCCAAAGCGTGTCAGGGAACTGTCGGCGTCGGACAGCGTTACCTCGGTCCGCTTTGCGGTGGAGTAATCGAGGATTCTGTCACATATCTTCCTGGCCTGTTGCCTGGTCAGCATCTACTTTCTCCACATTCAAAGGGGTTGTTCTACTATCCTCGTTGCGGTTTCCGAACTGCTCCGCTCTTGTGCAACTCCGCCAGGCGCAGGTAGTCGTCTACGAAGGAGCGGATGGTCTTTCTCGTTTCTTCGTTCACTTCGCCGATGATTTTGCCCGGCAAGCCGACCACCAGCGAGTTAGGCGGCACCTCCATGCCCTGGCGCACCAGCGCCCCCGCGCCGATTATGCAATTGTCGCCGACGACCGCGCCGCTCAGTATTATCGAGCCCATGCCCACCAGCACGTTGTTCCCTATCGTGGCGGCATGCACGATGGCGCCGTGGCCGACCGTTACGCCGTTGCCGATGTTCGTGCCGTACCGGTCGTCGGTGTGAACTACCGCGCAGTCCTGTATGTTGACTTCCTCGCCGATGACGATCGGCTTCATGTCGCCGCGGACGACAGCGTTGAACCAGACGCTGGAGTCGCGCCCCATCGTCACGTCACCTATGACCGACGCGCCGTTCGCGATAAAGACGGATTCGTGTATGTTGCCCCTACCTGATTCGATGGGCATGTTCTCCTCCTTGCGGCGTTGCGATTTGGGATTTGGAGCGAAGATGCTAACACGCGGCGTGATACATGTCAAATCTTTTGACGGACGAGGGGCATTGTAAAGTCAACTCGCGCGTGATAAAATGCGGTTCTTTTCCGGCCTTTCGTATCAGGGAACCAGGGCATGGGTGTCTCGAATGAACGCATCTATCCAGGAAGAATTGAACAAGTGCGCGCGCTGCGGCAAGTGTCGCGCCCAGTGCCCGGTCTTCCTCGAGGTCGGAACGGAGATGAGCGTCACCCGCGGCCGCGTTGCCCTGCTCGAGGCCTATCTCGACGGCGCCATACCGTACAGCGACAAGGTTAGGGAAGCCATGATGACCTGCCTGCGCTGCCTGCGCTGCCAGGAGACCTGCCCCGCGGGCGTCAGGGTCGATATGCTTATCAATTTCGCCCGCGAGAAGATGGCGACCGAATTCGGCGTGCCGTTGCTGGGGCGGATTATCTTCCGAGCGCTCCTTCCGCGCAGGAGCCTTTTCGACGCCCTTGTGCGTGCAGGCTCGATACTTCAGAACCTTCTGCCGCGCTCCGGGCAGGACGCCCGGCTGCGGCACCTGCCCTTGATGTTTCACGGAAAGCGGCGCATCCCCAGCCTTTCGAAGCGCAGCGCGCTGAAGATACTGCCCGAAGTCTTGCCGGCGAAAAATGAGAAGAAGGTCGTCGCCTTCTTCGTCGGGTGCCTGACCAATTACTCGTACGCACACGTCGCGCAAGCAATCGTGGAGTTACTCAACCGCAACGGCGTCACGGTCATCACCCCGAAGAGGCAGTTGTGCTGCGGGCAGCCGGTCCTTTCATACGGCGACATGAAGGCCCTGAGACGCTTGGCGGAGCATAATGTAGCGCTGTTCAACTCCGTTGAATGCGACGCCATTGTTACCGGCTGCGCCTCCTGCGGCAGGATGATAAGGAAGGAATACGTTCCCCTCCTGGGGGAAGCCGCCGCGGAATTCAGCGCGAAGGTCTATGATGTCGGCGAGTTCATCGCGAAGTTCCTCGACGTCGAATTCGAACACCGGCGGGAGACGGTCACGTACCACGACCCCTGCCACCTGAACTGGGGGCAGGGGATAACGGAGGAGCCGCGCGACTTGCTCCGTGCGGCCGGCGAGTACCGCGAGATGCCCGACGCCAAGCGCTGCTGCGGTGGCGGCGGGTCGTTCAGCCTGTCCCATTACGACCTTTCGGCACAGATCACCGCGCACAAGGTGGAGTCGATAAGAAATACGCCGGCGGATGTCGTTACCACCTCGTGCCCGGGCTGCATGCTCCAGATACAGGACCGCCTTGTTGCAGAAGGCGTGAACAGACGCGTCGAGCACCTCGCGGAGTTCCTTCTCAAGTCGCAAAAATCCGACCCATGACGGGTTCCTTCATAACTTAAGTTG